>JAJZSS010000335.1 GCA_021849525.1 Chloroflexota bacterium | reverse complement strand
GTTCCAGACTCCCCGCCTGTGGTGCGAGCTCGATCCGACCATCCTGGAGGCGATGAATTTCAAGCGCCTGGGCGGGCTGGTGGCGCAGGGGAGCGCCCGGCAGGCGAAACTGGCGGAATTCAGCCGGCGGGAGGATACGGTGCAGGCGATTCTCAAGCGCGAGAAGATGGATTCCCTGCAGCGGTTCAAATACGGGACGGCGGTGACCAACCTCACCCGGCTGGACTTCCCCAGCCAGTATGGAGCGCTGGAGCTGGAGCGGCTGATGCTGAAGCCGGGGGCGGGCTTCCCGCTGAGCACGGTGAACCTGGTGCTGGGGGCGGTGACCTGCGCCGGGAGGCTGAGCCTGGTGATCGAGTTTGTGGAAGAGAATGTGGCGGTAGAAAAGATGGCGGCGATCCGGGACCGGGCGTTGGAGCTGCTGGGGGAGGAATAGCGGCCCGGTCTACATCCTGCGCAGGGCGAGCAGGGTGATGTCGTCGAACTGCTCGGCGGGGGTGGTAAATGGTGAGCTGCCGAGGCAGTGGGGCAGGGCTCCGTCCGGGCAATTGGGGAGGGGTTGGAGGCATGCCGGTGCCTGGTAGCAGAAAGGATCTATGCTGGTAACCGTTAATTCGGGAAGTTCGACACTGGAAAATAACCCCAAGATCGGGTATGGTTAACGTAACCACCTATCGGAGGGTCGGAATGTTCAGGTATATTGTTTATCTATGTTTGGTGATTATGCTGGCTGCCTGCTCTACCCCTCAAGCTTTCCCAGGGGCCGGTTATGTGGACTTGAACAAGCTTATGCCACTGCCTTCCCCCGCCGCTCAAGAGATACATCCAATCAAGGTAGCCATTGCCGCGGTCATTTCTCCCCGCGGAACCGCAGAAAGTTATGGCCCATTGCTCGAGTATCTCAGCCAAAAGCTGAACCGCCCGGTAGAGCGGATCCAACGCCGCACTTATTCTGAAGTCAATGAATTACTGAGAACTGGCGAGGTTGACCTCGCATTCGTGTGTACCAGCTCATATCTGCTTGGAAAAGACGCGTTTAACCTGCAGTTATTGGTCGCTCCCGTAGTTGAAGGCGAGACAACCTATCACGCCCAATTAATCGTTCCAGCCGGAAGCCCGACTACCCAAATGGAAAATCTACGGGGGAAGGTTTTTGCGTTCACCGATCCGACCTCGTTCACCGGGCGGGTATACCCAACATTCATGCTATACCAGATGGGTGAAACGCCGGAAACGTTTTTTTCACATACCTTTTTTACGTACAGCCATGACGATGCGATCCACGCGGTCGCGGATGGGATGGCCGATGGCGCTTCAGTGGACAGCCTGGTACTGGCGTTTGCACTGAAACGCCAGCCAGAACTGGCAGACCAGATCCGCATTATTCACACTTCACCACCATTTGGGATACCCCCTGTGGTGGTGAGTCCAAGTCTCCGACCACAGACACGCGCCGAGCTGGAGGCGATCTTGTTGAATATGCACCAGGACGCGGATGGGATCGCAGCACTGCACGCCCTGGATTATGAACGCTTTGTTTCCGTCGAAGACAAAGATTACCAATCGGCCCGCGATGTGGAATCCTTGATCTCGTTCAGCGAACCGATCCAATGAAAATTTTCTGGCAACGGTTTCGCGCTCGATTATGGGAGATTGCTGGCGGCGTCAATATTCGCACGAAGATCCTGGGGATTGTGCTGGGCGGCACCATACTGCTCAGCTTGACGCTCATTATTCAAGTTCGCTATTCACTCACCAGGGTATTAGAAGATGAGTTACGCCTCCAGGGGGTTTCGATTGGGCGCGATCTGGCTGCCCGTTCGACAGACATCATCTTGATAAACGATCATTATGCGTTACGCCAGCTGCTCATGGAAACCAAAGCGAATAACCAGGCAGTCCGCTATGCCTTTGTTGTCGATCCGAAACAAAAAATTCTCGCCCATACCTTTGGGGATGGTTTCCCAGAGGGATTGATCGAGCTTAACCAGGTTGACGGGGATGACTATCAGAATACCATTTCGATCGAGACAAGTGAGGGTCTGATCTGGGATATTGCCGTGCCTATATTTAATGGCCAGGCAGGAACGACCCGAGTCGGCATCTCCAGCCAGGGGCTGGAAGGCATATTGTTGGATATTACATCGCAAGTCCTGCTGGCAACAACGATTGTCCTGGCGCTCAGCTTACTGGCAGCTACGTTCTTGACCTTTATCCTCACCCGCCCAATCCTGGACCTGGTCAATGCTGCCCGGGCAATCGGGCGGGGAGATTTCTCGCAACGGGTGCGCCGGTATGCCAGCGATGAGATCGGGGAGCTGGCGGATGCGTTTAACCAGATGGTTGTTACGCTGGAGAAGGCTGACGAAGTACGCCGTGATCGGGAGAACCTGCGCAGCCAGCTCCTGAAAGGGGTGATCACGGCCCAAGAAGAAGAACGCGGCCGGATTGCACGCGAGCTGCATGACAGCACATCTCAGGGACTGACTTCACTTATGGTGGGTCTGCGCGGCCTGGATGCGACGTGTGACAACCCTCAAGTCCATATCCACGCCCAGGAGCTGCGCCAGATTGCCGGCCAGTTGTTGGATGACGTACACAGTCTGGCAGTGCAGTTACGCCCACCTGTACTGGATGACCTCGGATTACAGGCAGCTTTGGAGCGGCTGGCAAACGAATGGGGAATACACCATCACATCCTGGTGGATGTCATGGTGCACCTGGGAAGCGAGCGCCTGCCAGGCACGATCGAAATCGCTTTATATCGGATGCTGCAAGAAGCATTGACCAATGTATCCCGGCATGCCCAGGCCAGCTCAGTCAGTATCCTGGTCGAGGGACGCCAGCAAGCCATCGTCGCAGTGGTCGAAGATGATGGTCAGGGCTTCGATGCTGAGCAAATTCACCGGGATGGGCGGCTGGGATTGATCGGGATCCGCGAGCGGGCCGATATCCTGGGAGGGCGTGTGATGATCGAAAGCGCCCAGGGGCGAGGGACAAGCCTGTTCATCTGGATCCCCCTGGCGGAGAAGGTAAATGTAATTACCCAGGGGGCAGAGGTGGTGGAATGAGCCAGAAAGCCCGGGTCCTGTTAGTCGATGACCACGCGGTACTGCGCGCAGGTTTGAGATTATTGTTAAGCAATGATGGTAATTTTGAGGTGGTTGGTGAAGCAGCCAGCGGTGCAGAGGCCCTGGCGCAGGCCAAAATGAAAGAACCAGATTTGATCTTGCTCGATCTCAGTATGCCTGGTTTAAACGGATTGGATGCGATTTCCACCCTCCGGCATGTCTCACCAGGGGCGCGCATCCTGATCCTGACCATGCACGATGACCCTCAATACCTGCGCCAGGCCTTAAAACAGGGCGCAGCCGGGTATGTGCTCAAAAAAGCAGCCGATGTTGAGCTGCTGGCAGCTCTGCGAGCCGTGATGCGCGGCGAATTGTATGTCCATCCTTCGATGACACGCGAGCTGCTGGAAGATTTTCTGCCCAAAAGGGAAGCCAGCACGGATATCAACCGCTGGCAAGGATTGAGCGACCGGGAGCAAGCAGTTCTCCGCCAGGTAGCTTTGGGCT
>JAJZSS010000334.1 GCA_021849525.1 Chloroflexota bacterium | reverse complement strand
ACTGAAATGATCCCGCCCTGAGCCTCCACCAGTGATTTGGCAATGGCTAATCCCAGACCCGACTCGCCATTTTCCTGTTGGCGGGCTTTATCGCCGCGAAACGAACGCCCAAACACGAATGGCAAATCCTCGGCAGGGATGCCTCTCCCGGTATCGGCAACCTGAATAGTTACTTTTCCTGCCGTGGAAGAGGCAGAAAGCTGGATCTTGCCGCCAGGAGGGGTATACCGGAGGGCATTGCTCATCAGATTCCCGAGAACCTGCGCCATTCTCTCATGATCGATATTAATCTCTGGCAGATCGGGGGTGGTCTGAACTGCCAGGGTGATGCCTTTTTGCTCCGCCTGAATTGAACAGGCATCCGCAATCCGGCGTAACAGGCCGGCAGGCGGCACCGGTTGGAAGGTCAGAGGGATTTCGCCGGCATCGGCCAGCGCCAGGACTTTGAGATCGTCAATCAAATGGGAGAGATGCTGCGCCTCGGTGTGCATGATTGAATAAATTTCTGCGGAGGCGGTCAATTTTTCATCACTGAGCGCTTCGGTGTAACCCAGAATGACGCTTAGCGGCGTGCGCAGGTCGTGAGCGATATCGGCGGTCATCTGGCGGCGGAGCTGGTTGGCATGCTCCAGGTCCGAGCTCATCCGGTTGAAAGACTGGGCGAGGACGCCGATTTCATCCTGCGAACGAACTTTGACCTGGTGACCGAGCTTGCCCTGGGCGAGGACGGTGGTGGCTGTGGTGAGCTCGCGAATCGAGCGCGTCATGGTGTAGGCCAGGATTCCGCCCAAAACCAGAGCCAGGGCGCTGGCGATGATTGCGCTGCGCAGGCTGGCGAGACTGACTTCGGTGAGGAAATTGCCTTCGGGAGTGCCTCGATCCCAGCGATTTAAGGAGGGAAGAAAGACTAAGGTGCCAACAATCTGGTCATTAATATTAATCGCAATACCTTTTTTAAGATTGGCCGCAGTGATGTGATCATCGTCATTTGGGCCGCGCCCATACACAATTTTGCCATTCTGATCTGCCAGGGCAAAGAGGCTGCGCCGCTCTGCGAGGGACTCATTTTGATCCGGCCCAGGTAGGAAATTTGCCGGTCCGGGACGAAACACACTTTCTACACCCGCCCAGCCTCCATTCGTCCTGTAATACGCGGTCAAATTGGTAACCAGGGTCTGCTCGTTTTGATCCATCACCAGCTGGTTGAACTGGCGTTGGGTTTGAGAGCGCACCATGAAGGCGACCGAGACTGCACCTAAGATACCGACCAGGAGGAATGCCAGAGTGAGTTTGAAAGCCAGAGAGCGCATGCCAGCACCTAACGTCTTTCGGGGGCAAAGCGGTAACCGACCCCGTACACTGTTTCGACGTAGCGGGGTTGGGTGTCATCGGGTTCAATTTTGGCGCGTAAATTGCGAATATGGACATCGATCGTGCGCTCGTAGCCTTCGTAGGCGGTCCCCTGCAAGCGCTCGAGCAGCTCCAGGCGGCTAAAAGCACGCCCGGGGGCGGCCATTAATACGGCCAGAATATCAAATTCTGAGGGAGTCAGGTCAATCTGATGCTCGGCGACCAGCACCACCCGCCCGGCCCGGTCGAGGGTGATGTCGGCGGCGCGCAGGATCTCGCTCGGAGAGGTTTGCTTGGCTGTGCGGCGCAAGACTGCCCGGACGCGCGCCGCCAGCTCGCGAGGTGAGAAGGGTTTGGTGACGAAGTCATCGGCGCCCAGCTCCAGACCGAGGACTTTGTCGTTTTCTTCCACCCGGGCAGTCAGGACAATGATCGGAGTGTCGGCTTCTTTGCTGTAAGCGCGCATAAACGCATAACCGCCCATTTCCGGCATCATCAGATCGAGGATTATCAAATCGGGCTTCTCGTGGCGGGCGACATACAGGGCTTCCTGTCCATCGGAGGCGGTGACCACGGCGTAACCTTCTTGCTCGAGGTAGGATTTCACCAGCTTGCGTAATTGAGGAGCATCATCCACAACTAAAATTTTTTTAGACATAATTGGCGCGAACCTTTGAATAATTTTTATTAGCGAAATTCATAAACGTTATTGCTATTATAGAAGGTTTCCGAAGCTTAAGCAGGGTTGGAGCGCGGTCTTATGACCGCGCTCCAGGGTGAATAGTGACTCAGATTTCCGTCTGTATTATCCCAGACCGTTGATCATGGGGCACGATTGCCCTTCTCCCCGCCACCAAAAGCGCTATCCATACCCGGGAACCAGCCGCGCAACCCACCTGCTGCAGGCTGGGTGAGGAATAGCTCAGCCTGGTCAGCGGTGATCACACCCTGGTCTACCAGTGCCTGGATTGCATTTTCATACGCAGCCTGATAGGCCTCGCGATATGCGGCCGGAGTCAGATCCTTTGCGGTGAGCATATCCTGCAGGCTTTGCCCCTCATCCTGGGCTGCCTGGAGCTCATCGGCAGTCATTCCCAGGGCTTCAGCTTGCAGCGCCTGGGTATCGATGGCATCTTTCACCAGATTGCGAGCCTTCATCAGCTCAGCTTCATCTTCGGTGAGCAGTCCTTCTGCGACAGCCTGATCGATGGCGGCCAGGTTGGCTTGCTGGCGGGCGGCATTGAGCTCATCGACCGTGATCCCCAGGGCATCGGCCAGGAGAGCATCATAGTCGATATCCGAACCGGGGAAGAGCCTGCCGTCCGGCAGACCAGGACCACCTGGTCCGCCGCGATGCTGGGTGGTGCTGTTCGTTGCGGCTTGAGCTGAGGAAACCGTGGCGAGTGAGAAGCCACCCAGAGCAATTACTGCAACCAGCAATCCGCTTACGATAACGAGCAACCACTTTCGAGATTTTGTCATATACAGACCTCCTTCTATCTACTTGTGACTTGATGTATGACCAACCAGCTTGCTTTGGTCTGTATTCAGGATATCAGGAGGGTGTTTAGAAAATATGAAGGCATGATTTGGAAAAAATGTAGATTTACCCCGCTAAATTACAGGCTGAGTTTGCGTGCGTGGGTGGCGATATAGCTGGGCATGATTTTGTTGATGGGTGAAGTACGTTGAAAATCCTCGTAAAAACCAAGTATGACAAATCCAGCTTCCAGCTGACCGCCAATCTGGGTGCTTAAGGTGTGGCTGAACTCCAGGGCGGCGTCGCGCCCGAATTTTGCGTGGCGTTCCGCTTCGGTCAGGCTGGTGAGATCGGAATAGGGAAGTGAATAACGGACCACAAATTCTCCCGTTTCCACCAATTCGGAATCAAAAATATACAGCGCCGGGTTCATAAAGCCTGCCAGGAGATCCCCACCCAGACGCAAAACGCGAAAGGCCTCGCGCCACACCGGCAGTACATCAGGGATGAAAACATTGGATACCGGGTGGACGATGAGATCGAAAGATTCGGCTGGAATTGCTGACAGATCGCGCATATCCCCTTCAATCGTGATCAAATCCAGGCCATCTCGTTCGGTAACCAGGCGATCGCGCTCAAGTTGTTTGGGAGAATTATCGAAAACAGTCACATGTGCGCCAGCCGCGGCCAGGATAGGGCCTTGCTGACCGCCGCCGGAAGCCAGACAGAGGATGTCTGCGCCATGGATGTC
>JAJZSS010000333.1 GCA_021849525.1 Chloroflexota bacterium | reverse complement strand
GTCATGTATGGCCCACCTGGGCATGCCTATGTATATTTCACCTACGGTATGCACTGGATGCTCAATTTTGTCGTGGAGCCGGAAAACCAGCCTGCCGCCATCCTGATCCGTGCCATCCTCCCGCAGTCCGGCCTGGAGAAGATCGCCAGCCGCCGCGGCAGCCAGCCAGCCCCGCGCTGGACGGATGGCCCCGCCAAGCTGTGCCAGGCGCTGGGCATCGATGGCGCCCTTAACGGCGCCGATCTGTGTGACCCACAGGCCGAGCTGTTCGGCGAAGCCGGCGAGGCGATCTCCGATTCGGGCGTGACGATTGGCCCCCGCGTGGGGTTATATACTGTGCCAGAGCCCTGGAAAAGCATCCCCTGGCGCTTTCGCGCCCTGGGCTGGCAGCCCCAGGCAGCTTCGCCTTAGGTCTGGCAAATAACTTTTACGCTGGAGAAAACACATGGGATTATTAGACGGTAAAACTGCACTGGTATTTGGGTTAGCCAACGAGCGCTCCATCGCCTGGGGTATCACCCAGGCATTCCACGCCCAGGGCGCCCGCATCGGCTTGAGCTATGCTGGCGAAGTGCTCGAGCGGCGTGTCCGCCCACTGGCGGCGTCCATCGGCTGCACCTTCGTCGAGGCGTGTGATGTTACCCGAGACGAAGATATCCTCCAGGTCGCTCAGCGCGCCCAGGAGACTTTCGGGCAGGTGGACATCCTGGTGCATGCCATTGCCTTTGCCGGTCGCGACGAGCTGAACGGCCCATATTACAACACCAGCCGGGCCGGATTTCGCACGGCGATGGATATCAGCGTCTTTTCGTTCACCGCCCTCGCCAGAGCTTTCCAGCCTCTCCTGCGCCCCGGCGGTGCTTTACTCACTCTGACCTATTATGGGGCCGAAAAAGTTTCGCCTCATTACAACGTCATGGGCGTGGCCAAAGCTGCCCTGGAAGCTTCTGTCCGCTACCTGGCCTACGATTTTGGACCCCAGGGTGTGCGCGTCAATGCCGTCTCTGCCGGGCCGATCCGCACTCTGGCTGCTGCCGGCGTCTCCGGCTTCAAAACCATGTACCGCCGTTTCGCCGAGCTGGCCCCGCTCCATCAAAATATCACCATCGAAGATGTGGGCAATACCGCCGTCTACCTGTGCTCCGACCTGGCCGCCAAAACAACCGGAGAAGTGATTTATGTCGACTCCGGGTACAATATTCTGGGTATGACCGAGCCGGTGGAAGAAACCTCCACCGAAAAACCTGAGCAATAGCGCCCATCCGGCGCTCAAGGATAAGGAATGTTTCGTAAACGAGAGACTCCGCCCCCAGCCGAAGAACAACCCGCTCCTATCGAACGGATCACTTCCGTCCTGGGAGCGGGCACCATCTGGAAAGGCTCGCTCGGGGGCAGTGGCGGGGTGCGGATTGAGGGTACCTTTGAGGGCGAGATCGCCTTACGTGGAGTGCTGGTGGTGGGTGAGACTGGCCGCGTCACCTGCGAGCAGTTGCGCGCCAATCTGGTGATCGTGGCTGGGGCAGTGCGGGGAGACATCATTGCCCAGAAGCTGGAAATCCGCGCCACCGGGCGGGTGTGGGGCAATGTAACGACCGCTGCCTTTGCCACCGAAGAAGGCGCTTTCTTGCGCGGGCAGATCCAGATGGAAGACCGGGTGGAGATCGACCTGAGCAGCTCTGCAGCCGCGTCTGCGACAACGACAGAAGATACGGTGCCGGTCAGCAAAGTACTGTCCGAAAACCAGCCTCTGTTCACCCCGGCGATGGATTCTGGCTCGCCAGAGAGCGGCCTGCCAGAATTGGATTTGCCGGAGAGTTTACCCCCTCAGCCGGAATCGACTTCGAAGACTTAACCGCAATGTTCAGACGGGATTACTTGCCGCGGGCGATGGCTGATTTTGCCAGGCGATCAACGCGCTCGTTATAGATATTCCCGGTATGCCCGCGCACCCAGCGCCATTCGATCTCGTGTTCCTGCAGTGCTGCATCCAGAGCCTGCCATAAATCGATATTCGCCAGGGCGCCGTCTTTCCGCCGCCAGTTGCGCCGCCGCCAGCCCGGCAGCCATTCGGTGATCCCTCTCCGCAGGTACTCCGAATCGGTGTAGACCACCACCCGGCAGGGTCGCTTTAAGCTCTGTAAAGCTCGCACCGCCGCGGTCAGCTCCATGCGATTATTGGTCGTATGCTGCTCGCCCCCTGAAAGCTCGCGTTCCTTACTCTGATAGCGGAGCAGCGCCGCCCAACCACCCGGTCCGGGGTTCGGCGAGCAGGATCCATCCGTGTATATTTCGACCACCTGAGAGGCGTTCATCGCTCGTTCAATTCTTGAGCAGTCTCATTCAGCAGCTCGACCAGGTCCGGGACCTGCTGCAGGCTGAAATAATAGCGGAACAACTGCACGGTCGCATCCGAAAGCGCCCAACGCACGGTGTACCAGGAAGCCTGGGTCGGCTCGGCTTGCGAATCCGGCAGCAACTCAACCGCTTTCACCCACTCCATGTTGCGGTTGGCAGTCTTCTCCCACCCTTCAGCCACTGAGCCCTGCACAGGTAGCCCGCCGCTGGCCTCGATCCAGCGGGCCTGCTGCTCCGGTGCCAGCAGCCAGCGCACAAACACCCAGGCCGCCAGCTCTTCTTCCGGTGTGCTGGAGAGAATCATGTACGCCGGTCCGTAGTGGGTCAGGGTCGCTCGCCCGTCCGGACCCAGGAATGGCATCATCGCCCATTGGTCGGTGCTGCCTGTCCGCTGCAGCGCCTGTTCCATAGCCGGGGCTTCCAGCAGGCTGCCTGTGGTGATCAGGCTCTCCCGGCCGGCAAAACTCTCCAGCGGCGAGCCGGCTTCCACCAGCCAGGCGCAGCCGCTCTCGGATAGCTTGCGCAGCGCCTCAAAAGTGTTTTCCACCTGTGGGGTGTCCAATCGATAATTCCTGGAGTCATCCACGATCTCTGCCCCAAATCCAGCCATCCAGCTCAGGCTGGCCGAATAATCCGTGGTTACCGCCAGTCCGCCCAATCCATCGTTTACCAGGCTGTCATCTCCCCGCAGTGCCTGCGAAGCCGCGCATACCTGCTGCTCCAGCTGGCTCCAGTTCTGCGGGGCCTGGGCAAAACCCAGTTCGCTGGCCCAGGTTTGGTTATAGTATAAAAACTGAGCCGAACGCAGTGCCGGAATTCCCAGCCGCTCGCCTTGAATGACCTCCGCCTGCCAGATCGAAGGGAAGAAATCTTCCTGCTCAACGGTACTGAGCCCCCAGACCGGATCATTCACATACGGATCCAGCGTGGCAAGCTCTGACTCACCGCCCCAGTTCAATGCCTGGTATAGATAGGCCGCCACCAGCTGGGGGCCCGGCTCGCCCGATGCGATAAGGCGCATTTTTTCAGCGAGCTGGTCCAGGCTGCCCTGATATTCCGGTCGCACCTGGATCTTCCATTCATTGCCCCGGTTGAATTCCTGTACGAGCCGGTCCAGCTCCGCTCCGGCTGCGCCATCCCAGCTGTGCCAGAAAGCAATCTCGAGGCCGCTGAGCTCGTTTTCATCCACTTCCAACTGTGTTACCGCGGCGGTAGCCGGAAAAGTCGGGGACGACCGGGGTCTCGGGG
>JAJZSS010000332.1 GCA_021849525.1 Chloroflexota bacterium | reverse complement strand
CATTGATCACTGCAGGTGTGTGGCGCCTCGACCAATTGACCGCCCTGACGGAGGCTGAGCTGCTGAAATTACACGGCTTCGGGCCGAAAGCGCTGCGCATCTTGAAGGAAGAGCTGGGGACGAAAGGCCTTAGTTTCCGTACAAAGTAAGGAGACATGCTTTGCGAAATATCGTTGTGACGGAATTTGTATCCTTAGATGGCATCATCGAAGCGCCAGAGCGCTGGAGCCTGGCATACTGGAATGATGAGATCTCCAGGTTTAAGCACGAAGAGCTGTTCTCCCACGGAGCGCTGCTGCTGGGTCGCGGAACCTACCTGAATTTTGCTGCATCATGGCCTAAACAGAAGGACTCCACGGGTTATGCTAACCGGATCAACAGCATGCCCAAGTTTGTGGCCTCCACCACTTTGCAGGCAGCCGAATGGCAGAACACCCAGATCATCCACTCCAACCTGGCAGAAGAAGTTGCCCTGCTGAAGACCCAGCCCGGGCAGGATATCCTCGTGTTCGGCAGCCCTAATCTGGTGCACAGCCTGCGCGAGGCTGACCTGATCGATCGCTACCAGCTGCTGGTGTATCCGGTGATCCTGGGTAAAGGCAAATCTATGTTCCAGGATGGGTTGGGAAAGGCTGAGTTGGAGCTATTGGAATGCCGGGTTATGGGCGGCGCTGCCGACAGCAGCGGGTCCACTGACACCGAGGCCGCTGACAGCGAAGCCGTAGAAGGCGATACTGCAAACGGCGGTAAATCAAAACCAGGTGGGCAGCGCCGCAAAGCAGTACCGGGAGCACAGGTGGTGCTTCTGGTTTACCAGCCGAAACACTAGGGAGTTCCCGATGCGCAAAGTTTATTTATTCAACGGGATGAGCCTGGATGGCTTTTTCGAAGGTCCAGGGCACAACCTGGACTGGCACCAGGTGGATGAAGAGTTCAACGATTTCGCCATCGACCAGCTTCACGCCAGCGATCTGATCGTCTTTGGGCGGGTGACCTACAGCATGATGGCAGAGTACTGGCCGACGCCGCAGGCTATCGCGGATGACCCGGCAATCGCAAAATTAATGAACGAGACGCCCAAGATGGTGTTCTCGCGCACGCTTAGTCTTGCCGGCTGGCAAAACACCCGCCTGATGTGCTGCGAGGCAGCCGAAGAGCTGCCGCGGCTCAAGCAGCTGCCGGGCAAGGATATTGCCATCTTTGGCAGCGCTGAGCTGGCGGAGGGGCTGCTCGCCACTCCGGGGGTGATCGACGAGCTGCGGATCCTGGTGATGCCGGTGCTCCTGGGCAGCGGCACGCCGCTGTTCAAGATCATGAGTGACAAGATTAAGCTGGAGCTGGCAGGGGTGCGGCAGTTTGGGAATGGGAATGTACTGCTGACGTACACGATACCATAATAGTTACTGCGACCAGTAAGTCGGCGTGCGCATCCAGCGGTGGGCTCGCAGCTGGTTGTGCAGCTCCTCGGGCAGCGCACCGGCGGCGCTGCAGGCGATATTCTGCTCCACATGGCGGGGCTTGCGCATGCCGGGGATAATGGTGCTAACCGCCGGATGGTTTAGGATGAAGCGCAGCGCCAGCTCGGGCAGGGCCATCCCGGCCGGGAGCAGCGCCTTGAGCGGCGCGACATGCTCCAGGGTGGCTTTCAGGTTCTCGGGGACGAAGTAAGAATTGCGCCAGTCGCCTTCCGGCCATTTGCTGTCCAGGGTCAGGTTCCCGGTCAGGCTGCCCTCGTCGAAGGGGACGCGGGCGATCACCGCCACATCCATCTCCTGGCAGGCGGGGAACAGCTCGTCCTCGGGATTCTGGTCGAAGATATTGTAGATCACCTGCACAGCGTCGATCAGCCCACTGCGCACGGCGCGCACCCCATTCCAAGGCTCCCAGCGGTTGATGCTGATCCCCACCGCGCCCACCAGGCCGCGGCTGCGCAGATCGTCGATCGCCCGCGCCAGGCGGGCATCGTCCAGCCAGGCATCTTCCCAGGTGTGGAACTGGATCAGGTCCAGGGCATCGACGCCGACATTCTCCAGGCTTTTGTGAACGTATTCCAGGATGTAATCGGGCGGGTAGCAGTCGTCCAGGCTGAACTGGCGCTGGCTCGGCCATTTGCGATTCCTGGGCGGGATCTTGCTGGCGGTGTACAGGCGGCGGTCGGGATTACGCCGCAGCAGCTCGCCCAGCAGGCGCTCCGAGTGCCCATCGCCATAAGCCCAGGCGGTATCAAAGAAGTTACAGCCCAGCTCGACTGAGCGCTGCAGGGCCTCGAGCGACTCGGCATCCTCTGAGCCCGTCCAGCCGGCCATGCCCCACATGCCGTAGCCGATCTCGCTCACCATCCAGCCGGTTCTACCAAAACGGCGCAGATTCATTGTAGCCTCCATCATCCTCAGGTGTGTTGTAGATATTGTAAGCCGGATCGGGCGGGCGGCAACACCCTGTTTTCAGCATCTGGAGCCGAGGGTGAAGGCAGCATCAGGAATGCAGGGTGTAATTTGTACTAATATCATGCTGAATTTAAAAATTAATGATATTTCTCTTGACATATTTCGCCGAACTGGCTACAATTAGATAATGATCTAAGCGGAAAAACGCTGCTACTACATTCTCCGGTATCGTTTAGATCGCCGCGACTGCAACACCGAGCACCATTCTCCTCCATCGCTGCTTCACTGTTGTTCATCGACCGGGTATTCGCACCTCCGTCAACATCACCGTACCCGATCCACCACTGCTGCACGCAGTCGCCCACCTGGCCCCGAGATTTCGATCTCGGGGCTGGTCATTTTTAAGCCAGGCGTGCTATAATATTTTCCACCATTTCTATCCATTAAATCTTATTTCGCTGACTTCCATCCGTTAACCCCGCCTGCTGGCCGGGAAAATCCCTGGAGCATAACTGCTGAGCGACCAGGGCTGGATTACGGAAGCAATTATGGAAAAAGTAGTCTCGCAAGATGGTACAGAGATCGCATACAAGCGCAGTGGATCGGGGAAGCCGCTGCTGCTGGTGCACGGCGGGACAGCCGATCACCGGCGTTGGGCGGCCATTGCCCCCAGGTTTGAGGCCCACTTCACCGTTTTTACCTTGGACCGGCGCGGCCGCGGCGGCAGCGGGGACTCGCCCGACTACGACCTGCAGCGGGAAGCTGAAGATGTGGCGGCGGTGGTGGAGGCGATTTCCATGCAGACAGAGCAAGCGGTAGCTGTGCTGGGTCACTCCTTCGGTGGGCTGTGCAGCCTGGAAGCCGCCCTGCTGACCGACCAGATGGCGCGCCTGATCCTGTATGAGCCGCCAGTCCCGGTGGGTCTGCCAATGTATGCCCCGGACATGCCTGGCCGAATTCAGGCGCTGATCGAGCGGGGTGAAATGGAACGAGCCCTGGAAACGTTCATCCGGGAGGAAGTAAAAATGCCCGAGCACGAGTTCGAAATTTATCGCGCTCACCCGATGTGGAAAGAACGGATCAAGATCGTTCCGTCTGTGCTCCGGGAAATTGTGATCGACAAGACTTATCAATTCGATGCGGCGCGCTTTGCCGGCATGGATGTGCCCACCCTGCTCCTGCTGGGCAGCGACAGCCCGCCGATTTTTCAGCGGGCGATCG
>JAJZSS010000331.1 GCA_021849525.1 Chloroflexota bacterium | reverse complement strand
GCCATCGATTTATCTTTACGGTCGAACCGTGAACAGGCTGCCCTCGCCTCTTCCATACACCTCCGGGAAGTAAAACTCCTGGGCCGTGGGTGGGATCACCCGGAATTCACCGGCCGTGCTGGCGCGCACCAGGTAAGTGTACACATACGTCCCTGGCGGAAGCTCGGTGGCGCTGAGCGCCAGCTTTTCGTCGCGCATCTCGACATGGTCGAAATACCACCAACCCCAGCCGCTGCGGATAAAGTCATCGCTGTTGAACTGGTAAGGCGAAATCGCCTGTGTGCTGGTATTTAAGGATTGGTCCACCCCCTCCAGCCCGGCCGGCCACGGGTCTTCTACCAGCAGGTAATGCAGGGTATTCGGAGCGACGATCGTCAGGCGCGCCAGTAAGAGATCCCCTACTTCGGCTTCCTGGATCGGGGTCTGCGGGTCGTCCACGGAGGCGTAGCTGCGGGAGACGACGATGCCTTGATAGAGCGCCTGGACTTCTTCAACCGGAAGGGAAACGTCCAGGTGGGCGGTGTAGTACAGGCTGCCCGGCCCTTCGTCGCGGGCGATTGCCAGGCGGTTGGCTTCGCCCAGCAGGAGCTGAGCGACATCCATCTTGAATTCCGTGGTCTGGCGTAGATTGCCGGCGTTGGCTGTCCCATCTCCCAGCTGGTCCCCGTTCAAAGCAACCGCATAGCGATAATCGGCGCCCAGCTCACCCGAGCCCACCATCCAGCGGGTCAGGCCGAGGATCGTCCAGGCGGTCTCCTGGGTGCCGTACCAATAGCCAGCATTGGTGCGGTGCGCCATCAGCCAGCGAACGGCGTTGGCATTCAGCGGATTCTGGGTGTCGAGCTCGCTCAGGGTCGCAAGGATGATCGCCGTCGTGCGCGTATCGCTGTTCCAGTTATAGACATCCTTGCTATTTTCTTCCCAATGCGTCCCGGTCGCCGATGTGATTGCGGCGCTGTTGAAATCTGAGAGCAGGGTGGGCAGGCGAGCATCGTCTGGATCGATCCAATACAGGGTATGCGCCAGGAAAGCTCGCGCATACAGCGCCAGCTCCAGGCGCTGATCGTAGAGCTGGATCGTGGCGCTCACATCCGGCTCCCCGCCGCGCCCCAGCACGTACAGCAAGAAGGTCTGGCGGTTGATCAGGTGGGGCTGCTCCAGACGGGCTATCTGGCGGATATTGCGTTTCAGGTATGTCAGACCTTTATCGATCGTGGCCTGGTTCACCGTATAGCCGGCGTCTCTGGCCTCCACCAATCCCAGGACGGTGTAGGCGCTGGTCAGGGGGTCGCTTTTCTGGTTATTCCACCAGCCCCAGCCCCCGTCGGCGTTCTGCCAGTTGTACAGCTTTTGCAGAGCAGCATTCACCTGCTCTTCCAGGCCGGCTGCGAGCTCCGGATCGGATATCCCCGCCGCCAGCAAAGCCTGCGCAGTCACTACATTCGGCAAAAAGCGCGATATCGTCTGCTCGATACATTCATACGGATATGACTTCAGGAATTCCAGCCCGTCGGCCATTCCCGCCGCCAGGGAAGGCGAAACTTTCACCGTCAGCGAGCCAGTGTTAGGCTCGCCAGCCTGCCAGGTGGAGGGCAGGGTAATTGCTTCCACCTGCGTGCCGCCGGCGGGCACCTGCCCGGAAGTACCCACGGTTTCATGGGCTTCGTAACGATAGACCGGCAGGCCCTGGCCTTCCAATGGACCGAAGGTCGGGCGGGTGGTATCCGAGTACCCGCCGCCTGCGGCGCGGAAGATCAAATCGACGCGCGCGATGGGGCTGCCATCCGCAGCATACGGCTCCACCAGGGCTTCCCAGGAAACATAGGCCTGCTGTCCGGCGCCAATCTCCACGCTTTGGTCGGCTTCGCTCAACAGGATCAGTCCCTGGGCTTGCAGGCTGACATCCACTGGCAGATCCTGCCCGGTATTATTATGCACTGCCGCGCCCAGCATCACCTGGTCGCCAACCACGAAGAATCGTGGCGTCTGGGGGCGGACCAGCAAAGGCAGGCTGCTGACGACATCCACCGTGGTTTGCCCCACGCGGGTATCTTCGGTCACCGCTCGAGCATCCATGCGCCAGGCGGTCAGGTTATCTGGCAGAGTGACCGCCACCTGGGCCTCACCATTCTCGTCTGTGATCACATACGCTTCCCAATAGGCTGTGTCAGGGAACTCCTCGCGCACCTCGATCACCCCTAATAAACCTCCACCGCCTTTCCCACCGCTTGAACCGCCTTCCTGGGCATTGGCCAGGTCTTCCGTGATCGAAGCGTTCCAATCATCGAGGCTGTTATTCAATGGGATGGAGGTCCACACCCCCAGCGTGCGCTGCGAGTAGAAGTGATCCAGGATGGGGCGGCTGTTGGCAGGGACCAACGACAGCGTTGCCAGATCGCTCAGTCCGAGGGAGACTTCCGCTCGCACCGGCGAGCCGTCCAGGGTACTGGTCCGGACGGTATAGGTCACTTTATCCCGCGGTTCCACCTGCGTCCGGTCGGGGATCACCTCCACCTTAAGCTCCTGGGCGCTCGGCTCCACCTTCAACTCAACAATACCCATCTTATAATTCGGGCGGGGGTTGTTTTCATCCACCCCTTTCACCACCAGCACCGAGACATACACATTCGGCGCCATATCCGGGGTCATCGGCAGCTGGTAAAGTGTGCTGTTATTTTCCAGCAAGATTACCTCGGCGAAACGCACCCGCCCGCGCTCCACCGTGACCAGAGCATAGGCCGGGCCCTGGAAGGGCGAGGCGATCAAGATCTCGGCAGTGTCGCCAGGGGCGTAAAGCTGGCGGTCGGCGATCAGATCGAACTTGCGGTCGTTGGTCTGCCGCCAGGGAATAAATTCCTCCCCCGCCACCCATAGATAAGCGGCAGAACGGGCGGTATTGCCCTGGGCGTCCGTTGTGGTGATCAGCGCCTTATACACCCCGCCTGTGGGCGGGGTGAAGCTGTACTCCGCTTCCCCCGCCGCGTCCGTTACGACTTCCTCCGGACCGGCAACGGGGATTTCTTCGACGCTGCTCGTCCAGCGAATCCGCCCCTGCGCATCCTGTTCCTGGACGCTGTACCAGCGCCGCTCGACCACTTCAACCTGCAGTACCTGCCCGGCGAGCAGGTTAGCCTCCCAATCCACCGCTACCATCTCAAAGGAAGATAATTCACCCGCCGTCCCCACATAGGTTGCCGGGCGCACACCGGGATAGGCGCGGCTGCGATGGGCAATGACGGAAGTCCGCCCGCTGACAGCATTGGCCGACAGATCCGTCACCGTCGCTTCATAAGTAAACTGGCGGCTGCCGCTCTCAGCTTCCAGGCTGGCAGGTAAGGTATTCACGAACGTGCCGCTGGCATCGGTTACACCGCTACCATTCGCCACTGCCTGGCTGTAACTGCCTGTCGGGTCAAACATGAAATAAAACTCTTCGTCGTAATCCTGGAAGCGATAACTCGATAGCTCGCCTCCCGGATTGAACGTGTAGGGAGCTGAAGTCAGGGTCCAGTTCACCTGGGCGCCGGCAACTCCACCTCCGGAGTAATAATCCGCCTGGGTGGTGAATGGCATCTCCTCCCCCGCCAGCACTGCCGGCGCGCCCGCGCT
>JAJZSS010000001.1 GCA_021849525.1 Chloroflexota bacterium | reverse complement strand
GGGGACGTAAGCACCGCCGGCTTTGAGGATTCCGTAGATGGCAATCGCCGACTCGATCCCTTTATTCATGTAAATCCCGACACGGTCACCCCGCTGGAGACCGTTTTCTCGCAAGACACGGCCCAGGCTGTTTGATTTGCTGTCCAGCTGCTGATAGGTCAGGCTCTGCCCGGCAAAGCGGATAGCCAGGTTATTGGGGGCGCGTACGGCCCAATCACTCACTGCTTGAGATAACAGGTAGCGCATGTGCACTCCTCCACCCATAAATAAATGCGGTTTATAAGCCTAATAGACGGGCGATAATGTTGCGTTGGATATCCGAGGTTCCTGAATATATAGTACCCCCGATGGCGTCCCGTAAGTCACGTTCGACTTCAAATTCTGTCATATAGCCATACCCACCCATTGTCCGGATAGCGTCCAGCCCGGAAGCGACAAACATCTCACTCAGGTAGAGCTTCGCCATCGCCGCTTCCATGACAGCGGATTTGCCGATCTTCTTCAACCAGGCCACTTTATACAGGAGTAACCGGGCAGTTTCCAGGCGCACTTTCATATCCACGATGCGGTTTGCCACCGATTGGTATTTTCCAATCGGCTGCCCACCCTGCGGGCACTCGCGCGCATACTGGATGCTGGTCTCCAGCTGGCGCTCCATGGCTCCCAGGTTGCTCGCCAGGATGCAGCTGCGCTCCCATTCCATCGAATGGTTGAAGATGCGCGAGCCGGCTCCCTCTGGACCCAGACGATTCTCTTCCGGGATAAAACAATTTTCCATCACCAGCTCGCCCATAGGAGATGTCCGTAAACCCATCTTGTCGATATGCTTGCTCACCCCAAAGCCCGGGGTGTTCATGTCGATGAGGAAACCCGTCACGCCCCACATCCCCCGCTGGGGATCCACCGTGGCGAAGACCACTGCCATGTCAGCGATTGGCGCATTGGTGACAAACATTTTACTGCCATTCAAGACATAGCCGCCGGCAACGCGCTCAGCTCGCGTGCGCAGGCTGTAAGCATCCGAGCCAGTATCCGGTTCCGTCGTCCCATGGGCGCCGATCAGCTCACCACTGCATAATTTCGGGAGATATTTTTCTTTCTGCGCCTCGCTGCCAAATGCCAGGATGGGCATTTGAACGCTCCAGAGCTGAGCATTCATCCCAAAAATGAGACCGTTGTCCTTGCAGCCATAGCCCAGGCCCTCCATGGTCAACATAGACGTCAGGATATCCGCCTCCGCACCTCCGTATTTCTCAGGAATTGGTAGGGCTGTTATCCCGAAATCGGCACACTTCTGCCACAATGCCCGCGAAAAGCGCCCTTCTTTATCCCGCTCTACCATCTCCAGGTTGAGTTCTTTCTGGGCAAACTCAACCACCGCTTTTTTGTAGGCAAGTTGTTCCTCAGTCCATGAAAAGTCCATGCGATGATCTCCGATAATTACTTAGAACGAATTAAGAGCTTTCGTATATGAGTCCAATGTAGCCTGCGCGGCTCGCTGCCAGGTGAATTCTGCCATCACTCGCTTACGCAGCTTGCCATCGGGTCGATTCTCCAGTGCAGAACCTACAGCATTGCGGATTGAAACCCGGTCTGCGGGATGGCAATAATAAGCCTGATCCCCAAAATAATCATGGGTCGAGCCAATCGAGGTCGTCACCACATTGCAGCCTGCTGCTGCAGCCTCCAGGCTGACCAGCCCGGGAGTCTCGCGCCAGCTCGGGAGGGCATGCACAGCTGCCAGGGCATAAATATTCTTCAGCTGAGTATGATCCACCCGGTCCAGAAACAGGACATTTCCTCGCTGGTTGGCCATTTCTTTACAGGCCTGGGCATACTCAGAACGAGCTTCCATCACCTGGCCTATGAAGACGACCGGCACAGGAATATCCTGCAGCGCCTCAAGCAGCCCTAACTGGTTCTTGACCGGATAGACCGTGCCCACCTCGAGGACAAAATCCCGTAAATTGTACTGCTCGAGAAAAGCCTGGCTTGGCTCTGGTCGTTCGTGGTACAGGCTGGTATCGATCGCATTCGGGACGATATCGACTTTTTCGCGAAAACCTGCACCCAGCCAGAAGGACTGCTGTAGATGGACAGCTTCGCTGTGTGAGTTCGGCAGCACTCGCAGGGCAGTCTGGAGTAACTTTCTTTGCAACCGCCAGGTGTGTTTACCAGGGGCTTTAAAATACTGCCAGCGAAGATACAATTTCCGCACATGCTCTATCCCGAATAAGCTGACCAGGCGTTTCCAGGATTTCAGCTTATGCAAAGCTTCTTCCGCCCAATATTCGTACATATCCCAATAGATTGGCGAGAGCACGAAAGGTACTCCCCGCCTGGCTAAAGAATCAAACACCTGCCAGGTCGTCTCCGGCTCCTGGATATTGTATACATGCGCCAGATCACAGGCAGGCATGTGGTCCAGATCTGCTGGCTGGCGCACCTCGATGGTCACCCCTAAGCCTTGCAGCGCCTGGCAGGTCTTTTCCATTTGAATGGAATCACCGCCGGGCAGGCTGGCAGCATTCGCGCGGGCATTAATTGCCAGCAGGCGCATACTTCTCTTCCAGGAGCAGGCTGTCGGCGAAAAATTTGGCTGCCCAATTCAGATTTCGAAATGGCTCGTAATCCCCGAAGAGTGGATAGGAACCAGCCATGCCGCCCCGCACGCCAGGCTTATGCTGTACGCGACGCACCTGGCGGCGTTTGAGGTACAGATTGGCTTCAGCTGCGGCCTGGCGATCGTCTTCCCGGCCCGTAAGCCAATACAGCCGGCTCCAGATCATCCCCATCTGGGCAGTTCCGGTCAGGCAGCTCCAATCCAGCGAAGATTCCCAGCCCGGGCCATAGCGAGCCCGCAAAAAGCCATCTTCAGCCTGTCTGGCGCGCAGGGCATCTGCAGCCAAACGTGCTGAGGCGATCATCGGCTCATCCGACAGGATGATCCCGGATTCCAGAAGCCCCTCGATGGTGTAAGCGATGGTGTGGGTCAAGGGGTCTTCTTGCGGGGTAAAGCCAGCGTTTTGATACCAGCCATCAGGATCTTGCTGGGTGATCGCCCAGCGTAAATTGCGCACCGCAGCTTCCTGGTAAACATCCTGGTTACTCGCTTTGGCCAGCAGCAGTACTCCCAACGCTGAACGAACGTTGTAGGTGTGGACAAAGCCTTGCGAGGTATGCTTCCGCCAGGCACCGTCGGTATCCTGGATAGCCACCAGCCAATCACCTGCCTTCCGGGCAGCCGCCAGGAACATCTCTTCGCCAGTCTCCTGATATGCCCGGACCAGACCAAACAGGATCTGTCCAGTATCAAAAACGATCGGCTGGCGTTCCCAATCCGGCCACAGCGGGCCGATCGGGAACGCCCCACTGTCCAACTGCAAAGTCAGGAGCCAGTTCGCCATGCGCAAGGCACGCTGTCGATAATTATCGTTGTTGAGGTAACTGGCTGCATCAAAGAAGGTAGGAATGATATACCCGGTCGTTTCCGGGTAAAGTGGACCCCACTTTCCCTCCCGCACATCATAAAATGCTGAAACCCCACCCGGTTGATCGGCATCCTGGGCAGCACACAGCCAGTCTATTGTCGCCTGAATATGTTCGCGGTTTGTGGCAGGTTGGTGCAGGATCTGGAACTTACCCCGCATCACGCCATCCAATACCGAAATATCTCGGCGCGTGCGGTAAGCCCAGATCGCATCCCGAAAATGAGGGTCAACTGTAGAGCGGATTAATCGTTTAAGCATTCACATCTCTGGAAAAAACTAAGTCGAATTGTAGTAGATTTATTGCAAACAGCAAGGGTGAATTTTACCAATTAAGATAGTCTAAGGTGGAGAAACTGGCGTAAATAGATATTCATTCGATACAGCCACGGATTGAAACGATACAGGCTTATTTGATATGCACAGCGGCGATCTGCGGGGCAAAGTTCCTGCGCCCGGGCAAGCCACTTTTCGGTGTACTGGTTATTCTTAGCGTAGATCAATCCATGATAGGCCATCAGACGCAGCAGCCGGGCCTGCTCCGCAGCCGGCAGGGAAGCGAATTCATTACTCTGTGCAATCTGATCCTGGCGTTGTAAGTAACCCACAAGCAAGATGACCAGCAATTCATAAAATACCTGCGAGCGAATACCATCTTCCAACTTTGGAAATGCATCCAGTTTGATCGCTTTTTCTCTGCAGCGTGCCAGCGAAAGGGTTATTTGTGGGTCCGACGTATTTTGGCTGAACCTGGAGTGTTTTACAGAGCTGTGATATGTGGGTTGGCTGATGACCCCAAAGCGTCCCAGCTCTGAAAATTGGATTAAGAAATCCCACAACGAATATTCAAGGATGTCCGGATCGAACTGCAATTGAAAGCGGGTTACCAGTGATCGCCTGAGCAGGATTCCTGTTGGTGAGCCAAATCCACGACTGCTTTTGACCATTTCTCCAAAGATATAACCGTCGTCCGAGATATTGAGCTGATCAACCTGCAAACTGCTGGAATTCTCTTTCTCGCTGTGCATCACACCTTGTGAGAATAAGCCATCGACAGCAGGATGTGAAGTAAATTCAGCAGCTCCGAGCTCCAGATGCTGAGGCAGATAGACATCGCCGGCCGATAAAAATGCGAGAAATTCACCCCGCATATGGCGCAAAGCGGTATTGTAAGCGGTCGCTTCGCCGCTTTTATACTGGTGGATCAGCCTGATCCGGGGATCAGAATACCTGGCAGCCTGGACGGCAGTCTGGTCCCACGACCCGTCATTGACGATGATCAGCTCCCAGTCCGAATAGGTTTGGGCGAGAACGCTCTCGATGGAAGCCGAAATTAACTGCTCAACATTGTAAGCCGGCAGAGCAATGCTGACCAATCCAGGCTGGTGGAGTGTCTTCATATTAGTTTTTTGAAAAGAATGCCCCCAACCAATCAATCAAGATAAAGCTGGTGCCAGAGTTCAATCGAGAGCAGGGCACCAAGCTGCACCGCCAGGTTTTCACCGTCCATATGTGCCTGGACCAATCGCTTGATCACCTGCGGAGCATAATAACCCCGCCCGAGTGAGCGATCGCTGAGCAGGTTCGCTTCTACCCAGTCCCGCAAATTCGTACGGAACCAGACATTGTAGTTGGCGTAGGGTTTGCTCTTGATATATGGACCTTTAAGTAAACCCCGATTCACCAGGTGCCAGCGCAGCAGCCTTCCTGCCCGGATCCGAATCTCGCGCCCACAATCAACCATCGGAAGCCCGGAAGGTGTGATAGGGATTTGAGCCAGGCGAGGGAAAGTCTGCACAAAAGCCTGCCGGACAAGGTAGCGATCCTGGCGTAATCCTGGTGGGAGGCGCAGCGAGAAATCGACCAGATCATTATCCGCAAAGGGTAAACGGGTCATCGCCCGGTTGCGGACGACTTCAACCCCTTTGATCGTCATCCGCGGGACTCGCTGGCGGAAATCAAAATAAACGCGTTGATCAGCGAGTGATTTGGACCCAGACTCATTCATCCCCCGGATGTATTCTTCCATCACACCTTCACGGACATGCGCACGAAACTGATCTGTAAATAACTCTACCTGCTGGCCGGGAGTAAATGTAATCACATCCTGGTCGGTGTGCAGCTGGAAATGTACCTGGGGCACAATATCCGGAGCATAGGTTGCCCAGAAACGCTTCTGAACGGCATAACCAAACATGGCATCCCCAAGGAAGCCCTTGATCATCACATTGCCATGCTGCGTCTCTTGATCCAATGTCGCGAAGGCATGCAGGTTGACGATGTTTCCCATGCCATCCGTGATCCGGACCGCCTCCCGGGCTTTGTCTTTCAACCAGTCGGGGGACAGATTAAATAAATGATGCTGAACTCCAAGCGATAAGGCGATTTCCCGAGCATACATCGCATCATCGCAATCGGCGTCCCCCCAGGTAAATGCCTGCACCGGCGATTGGTTGGTATGGTTTACCAGATAGGGCAAGATAAAGCGCGAATCCAAACCCCCGCTGAGCAAGATCGAAATCGGTGCAGTATGCTGCGACTGGCGGGCGACTGCCTGTTCCAGGTAATAGAGATATTCGTGGATATATTCAGCTTCGCTCTGGTGGGGGTAGACCTCTGGATATTGGTAATCAAAGTAGCAGTAGGATTGGAGTCCGGCAGGATCGACAATCAAGACGCAGGCCTGTCGCGCCAGCTTGATCGATTCGAGCAGAGTCCGGTCATGGAGCACATGATCGAAGGTGAGAAATTCTGCCATCGCCAGCCAGTCCACCTGGCGGGGTAAGCCTGGATCGGTTAGTAGCGCCCGCACACCCGATGCAAACGAAAAGCGATTATTTTCGTAGGCATAGTACAGCGCATACTGCCCCATCCGGTCGTTGATCAGGACCAATTTTTGCAGGTCTGGTTCCCAGATAGCGGAAATAAATCCACCATTCAAATGGTTTGCACAGGCCAGACCCAGCTCGTCATACAGGCTCAACAGAAGCCCGGCATCGTCCAAGCTATCGGGCTCGCGATCATAATCTTTAAGCAGCTTGATTAAGCGCTCTTTTTCAAACAGCTCACCTTCAAAGAAAATGCAGCGTGTCCTGGACGGATTCCAGACCGGCTGAGGGTTAGGGTTAAATATTCCCAGGGTTACCCGGCCCAATCCCAGACTCGCCTCGCTGTCGGTGTAGGATTGGCGCTGGAATATCGCGTCTGGCTCCAGCGCGGACATCATTTTTTCCAGGTGGGCTGGCATATCTCCACCTGGAGGCGGACCAAAGTATCCGACTAACCCGGGCATGGCTTGTTCCTTCCCTGGCTCATACCAATACCTCGGTGAACATGTCCGCGTAAGGGGTTCCACTGTATCGCGTCTGAAGCTCATCCAGATTCAGGACAACATCCCTCAGGTCGTCGCTGGTGTTTTTCAGTGTTCGTTCTTGCACAGCCTTATTGGGGATATTCAAGAAGTCAAAAATCGTCTTCAATGTGGCCGATTTATCGGTGAGGAGCTCTTCATAGATAATTTTCAGAGTAGGCAGCTGAAGCATATCGACATAGGCCTGCAGCTCTTCATCAGCTGCTTCTCGTTCTTTCAGGAATTGATCAAACTGGGCGTAATCGACAACCATGGGAGGCATGCGGTCATTTTTGTCATACAGGTTCCAATTCCCGGTCGAGTCGTACAACCGGCGGGCATTGATACGCGAGATCACGGCTTTGACTCGATTACGGCGCCGCATCTGAATGACTTTAACGTGTTTCTCTTTAAGCAGGGCTGCAAAACCATCCAGATCGAGCACATCGACCAGCTTGGTCTTAAAGCCCCGGGCTTTGTTCTTGCTGATGAACGGGATGGTATATAAATCCCTGGCCCAGCTGAGCTGATCCGAGGCAGTCGCCTCTTGCTGCTTGAGCACTGCAAATTGCTCATAAATTGCTTCAACATCCGGGTGAGATATTAACAGACTCGTCAGATAAGTGCTGCCATCCCGCTCGATGAATAAGATGACATAGGGAGTTACTTGATTGCGCAAATAATAAGCCATGTACTTCAGTTCTCCTCAACGGGGGAAATCGCTGGTAAATAAAATTTTCTAACGCGGGAAGATAGTTTTGATCAGAGGTTGGGTATATGCCCGAGCTAATACCGACAGCACGCCCCGGTTGGTCATCCACCCGGGCTGATAGCGCAAAGCCTGCCAGATATATTTCCGGACATCCGGATAATTCCCGCCGGCATTCGCTTCAAATGCCGAATCCATGGCGAACTGGCTCAGCCGCTGAGGCGCCTGGGCGCGCAGCTCCGGCAATTCAGCAGGAAGATGGGCATAAATGCGGCTCAAAAATTCAAGCGGCTCAAGGATCTTGGGAGAGGTGGCCAGGGCAGATAATCTATTGGCTAACAAATTCGCCTGGTTTTCGCCCAGAGCAGGATTAAGCCGGACTGCCTGCAGCAAGTACTCTTTGGCCTGCGGATAATCCTGTGCATGGTATGCCTGGGCCATGGCTCGCAGGCTGGCATTGCTATAAGCCCGGTCACGCAAGGCCTGCCAGGCAGGCGGTAGATCATTGGATTGATATACTTTTTCCAAAACAGCAAATGTAGCATTAGTCATCTGGCTGCCAATACGGGTCATTTGCGCTGTGTGAAAGCGATATAACGAGACGGGTTGGTCGACCCACCCCATCCTGCAGCCCAGGCGGACCAGGCGGAGCCACATATCCCAATCTTCATACGAGCGCAAGGCGATATCAAATTCACCAGCCCGATCCTGCCAGGTGCGCCGGACCAGGACGCTGCCAACATGCAGTGGATTCCCCAGGAGCAGCTCTTCGGCCGGCTCGGGAATTGGAGAATCATACAGCTTTCCAATCGGTGCGCCAGCCTCATTGATAGGGATTGCCTGCCCGGCCACGAAACCGAATTCCGGATGGGTATCAAAAGCTTCCATCAGCAGCTTTAATTTGTCCGGGAGAAATAAATCATCCGAATCCAGGTAGCTGATAAATTCGCCCTGGGCAAACCGAAGCCCCGTATTGCGGGCAGCAGACAGGCCCTGGTTTTCCTGGCGGACATAGTGGATATAGGGAACAGTGTAGCTGCAGCCAATAGAGGCTGTGTTATCGGTTGAACCATCGTCGACAATGATGATCTCGAAATCTGGGTAGGTCTGTCCCAGCACACTCTGGACAGCTTTATCCAGGTAGTGGCCCTGGTTGTACGCCGGGATGATCACACTCACCAGACCGGGTTTCATGGACCAAAGGCTCCTTCTGGTCTGGCCGAATATATTGATCCATCAGCTACTTCAGAAACTCCTGTCAGGTTTATTACTTCCTGGATGTCTTGCAGACTTGGATTTTCTGATCGATCCGGGAAGGTAGAAAATGCAATCACCGAATGACCCGTTACCAATTTCCTGCCTATCTGGGCAATTTCAGATTCAAATTGTAAGTTCGCCTCTTGCGAAGAAAGGAAAAATTTCCGGGGTAACCGTGCTGCTGGGCGTCCTGTGTAAAGGTAGATCCCTTCCGGTATATTTGTATATATCGATGTTTCCGCTGGTAGAGTTTGGATTTCTTTAATCAGCGGAGAATCTCGCCAGGCAGGTGCCGAAAAACCAATCCCATAGAATCGATTAGTCATCAAAGTGGTTACAGTTCCAAAGAGATAAATTACGAGAATCAGTCCGATGGGGATCATCGCCACCAATTTCCATATCCCGGCTTTCAGCGGATATAAGAACCTGGTGGTCCGATCGATGATCAGAAGCAAAATGCTCACATAGATGGGCGATAATATCCGGCCGTCTAACTCGGTATTAGCATCCAGGAAGCTGATAGAAACAAGCAGAAACAACACATAAACGCCAGTGAAGAGCGTGAGGAGGGAGAAAATTCTGGTGGGTGATCCGCTGGATGGGTTACCAACCGAAATAATTTGTTCTGATTTAGGTTGTTTAATCACCAAAAATACGATAAGCGCAAGGATCAAGCCTGTCCCAATCAAAATTCTCTCAAATGGAAGCGTTGGTGGAATGCCAAACCATTCCGTCATGGTTGTGAATCCCAACCGTATTTGCGGCAGAGTAATCGGATGAAAGGAAAGTATTCGATTGGTGGCTGACCCGGAAACCCTCTGGTTATAAAATAAATAGGCTAACAGGGGCAAAACGCTGATAAAGCCAAAAATGAATATCTCCCGGACACGTTTTCCCCAATTACCTTTGGAGTAAAAAAGAATACCGATTAATTGCGTCAGGACTAATGCCATACCTGCATAGCGGGTTAATGCTGCCAGACTGGCGAATCCTGCAGCAACCAGGAACACGCCATAATTACCCTTTGCGAAAAAGACCGATAAAGCCGACAGGCTTAGTAAGCACAGGAGAATGAATAAGGGCTCCGACCAGGCCATGACATGAATGTCGATCATTGGATGGGCGGCTAACATGACTCCGCTACCGATCATTGCCGGCCAAGGCGTCGATCTTATTAAAGTGTAAAGCAACAATCCAACAAAAAAGATATTTAATCCAAAAATAATTCCGGCGATTAGTTTTGCTGCCTGTAAAGTGTCTCCAATAAGCCAGCTTCCAGCCGCCAGAACGATTGAATAAAGCGGCGGATATTGGGTGAGGGGTTGATAGACACCAGGAAACTCTGAAGTTGTTAATCCATGACCTGAAATCAAATTATCGGCTGCCTTTATATAACCGATTGAATCAGGGGAAGTACCAATACCATACGGTGTAGATAAAATTATTCCGACCACCCCGAGGACAGCAAGAAATCCAATAACATAAATGAGGTTGAGTATATAAGAATTTGTTCTCATAAAGAATCAGTAAATGCTATGCCAGGGACACAAAAACTATAAGTAGGGTAAGACGTCTGGGGAGCGGTAAATATCTCTAAACAGGTATTATCGAAGACTGTGTTTCAACAAATACGAAATAATACCCCGATTCAGAAGCCATCTTGGATTTAATCGGATTCCTTTCATCAGACTCTGCCTGGTTTGCTTTGTGTCAGGGCTGTTAATCTCTTGAAAAAAGAAATCAATATATTTATCGGATAACAGCCGTGCATATACCTTGGATAATGAAGCTTTCTCGGGTAATAACGAAGAAAATATTTCCTGAATAAGGGTAATTGCCTCGTTTGGATCCTTGTCGAGGGTATATTTTCGGATGATATCGTAGACAAGATCTCTCTGTTCAAGAAACTTCGGATAGAGGGTCAAACATTTCTCGAGTGAGTCTCTTGCATCCTCTTTTGAAAATGAAATGAAGCCAATGATTGCTGCTCTGAAATAATCTCGGCTGGCATTTTTAAATTCTGTTTCTGAGGCGTGTGGGCCATACCGCCGAATAACCGCACTTTCCAGAGCAATTGCTTTATTTCTCATCTGGATAGTTCTCTTCTTGCTGCTGATTGACTGTTTGTGTTCCCTGTATTTATACAGACCTTCTTCCAAATTGGCAATTTTAGATATTTCGGAAATCCGCAGCCATAAATCATAATCTTCAGATGGCTCGAGCTCAACTTTATAAAAACCTACTTGATCGATTATTTCTTTACGGACCATGATCGAGCCGTGGTGAATGCAATTGTTGTCCATTAATCGCCTGGGGATGTCTTCAGGCTGGCTGACAAATATATATTTTGAGTCCTGGATAATTTCGTCATTTTCATCAATAAAGATCGGCCGAGTACCTAAAAGCCCAACATCCGGATGGCGATCAAAATATGCCAGTTGTTTTTCAAAACGATCCGGCAAAGAGATATCATCCGCATCCTGCCGGGCGATATAAGAACCGCAGGCTCTGGCAAAACCCTTGTTAAGCGATCGCGAGTATCCAATGTTCTCATCGTTCTCAATGATCACAACCCTGTGATCGCGGCTCGCATAATCTACTAACAGCTGAGACGTCCCGTCCGTTGAGCCATCGTCGATAATAATGAATTCGAAGTCATGAAATGTTTGATTGAGTATGCTCTCCACAGCATCGTGTAGATAAGGCATGCCGTTATATACACTCATGACAACACTTACTTTTGGGGTGACCATGATTCTTAAGTATCAGATATCAATGCAGAAAATCGACGATGAATTTGAAACAGGATTTTATGAGGGAATGGAATCAAGTTCGGTTTCAAGAAAAGCCAAACCATTTTTGATCAAGAAAGCCGAAAGACCTGTCCACTTATGTTTATTGTCTGATATCCAGATGATCTTGCCGCGCTTGATCTTATGAGCGATTAATTCCGCCAGGATTGCGATAGGATATAGCCCGGAGGTGCTGTATTGATTTTTCCATTCCCTATCTGCCGGATCGCCGATATATATTCGAATATCGGGGATTTCGGCATCCGATTCACCCCAAAATCGAACATGGTGCGAGATAATTGGAAGCAATTCAGCTGGATATTCAGGCAGCGATTTTCCACCTGGATAGATCGTTGCATAATGCGGAAGGTTTTCAATTCTACGATACTTATACAGATCTAAACAATCGCCCAGGTAAGATTCTGCGATCAGATTGTCTGCCGGGCTTAATTCTTTCTCCCAGGCATTTATTCGTTTTCCATCCAGCGGCTGGCTGGCTTTTGTTTTCCAGGGAGCATCGGTGTTGTTTACCAATTTTGCCGACTGAGAAGTGTCGAGCATATTTGATTCGTAGGGTATGCCGATAAAATCACAGATTTTATTTAATTCTTCGGCCGGGTCCAGAACTAAATCTTCAAATCGCAGGGTATATGCCAGCTTATCGCTAACAAAAAAATCCCGGCTTTTATTTTCCAGTCTTTTCCAGTATTGTAGCCCTTCCAGAAACGATCTTTTCCACCAGGGCATTTTTCCTAAGGATAAGGCGGTGTCGCGTGGGTCACGAATGATCCGGATCACATATGCATCGGGGAATGATTTCCTGATGTCCATTAAATTTTCAATATGATCCGGAGTTTTTTCTACCCAACGGATCTTGTGCACATTTCTCATGTGTAATTCTGTAATCGATGAAAGAATTGCTGCGATGGATGGTTCGGATTGGCTGAGGAAGTTATAAATCTGTGCACGGTCAAGACCATACTTTTCAGGCAATGATTTCGGATCAACCTGAAGATAGGTATCTCGAACAATACCGAAGAGAAAATCGACAGCTTTCTCCGGCCACGTCTCAACATCGAGTAACTCGTTTACATTTACTTTTCTCAGCCAACGAAAGAAATGAGTTTCAGGTCCTGAGCTCAGACAGCTGTGGGCAGCTAACATTGCCGCTAACAGGGTTGTCCCTGATCGCGGGACTCCAACAATAAAAATTGGGGCTTCCTTATTGGACACTGGAATTTTTCACTTAGAACTGTCTACAGATGGGATTTGTTCCTGGTGGACGGGATTATTCGTTACCCATTGGTGAGGAATAAAGACGGAGCCGTTTATATCCAGGCCTCCATTTATTTTAAAATGGTTCACCTTGGTCACACGGTCGTAGTATGTAAAACCATCGCTATGAAATATTGCCCCATCGATAGTATAGATGCCGGGTAGTAAATTAATCTGAGGGAAGAATACATCCAAGTACCCGCTTCCCATCAAACTTCCAGTATTCACACCATCAACATCTGTGCGGATACCTGTAACCTGTGGGCCATTTAATATATGGATCGTCACGTTAAATACTGGATTGTCAACAGGTTTTTTCGATTCGTAATATAACCTTGCAGTAATTCCATCAGTCGTCGCGAATTCAGATTGTGGGAACCCTGATACGCTCAATAAATCAATTTTCTTGATCTGAATCTCGCCTGTCCCAGCCCTGATCTCCTTTTCGAGATCTCGATTCGTTTTCATGATGGAAGTTCGATAGGCATCGATTGCGTCATCCGTGTTCCCATCGTAAATGATGATTCCCTTCTCCAAAGTGATTGCTCGGGTGCATACATGGCTAATGGTATGCAGATTATGGGAAACAACGACAATCGCGACCCCTGCATTTTTTAATTCCTGTATCCGTAACTGGCTTTTCGCTCTGAATGCTAAATCGCCAACCGATAAAACCTCGTCCACCAACAAAATATCTGGTTCAAGATTGGCTGCAACAGAGAAGCCCAGGCGGACAATCATCCCCGAGCTGTAACTTCGAACGGGCATGTCAATAAATTCTTCAATACCTGAAAATGCAACAATCTCATCGAAGCGCCGTTCAATCTCCTGATTTGAAAATCCAAGAATTGAAGCATTGACATAAAGATTTTCACGCCCGGTCAGGACAGGGTTAAACCCCGCACCTAAAGCGATAAGTGCCTGCATCCGGCCGCGCACTTCAATCCTGCCGGTATCTGGTTTAATCAGGCCGTTCAGAATGCGCAGCAGCGTTGTCTTCCCGGCCCCATTATGACCAATCAGACCCAATGTTGCCCCTCTTGATAAACTAAAGGACACGTTTTGAAGAGCCCAAAATTCATCCTTGCGCAACCGGTTGGTGTCTGTGACGCGCCCAAATAATCCGGTGCTCATATCCTGGATACCATAACGAAGGGATCGCTTTAGATCCCGGCAAAATTTCTTACCAACAGATTCAGCGTGTATCAACAATGTAGACATCAGGCACTCATTCGTTCAATAATAATCGGTAATGCAACTCGAAAATAGAACCAGCCCAAAAACAGAAATCCGAGAGTCAGAAATGCAACCACGATCGAAGGCACAATATTTGTGATCGATCCCGTCGTCAATAAATCTCTCGCTGAATTTAAGATTGGACTGACCGGATTTATTACCCCAATCAACGAAAATGGGAATGAATCAGGGACCTGGTAAACCACCGGTGTGACAAAAAAAGCAAATTGAACCAGGATCGGTAAAGCAGATGCGATATCGGTATACAAGAGACCAATCGGAGTGATTAAGATCCCGATTGCAAGCCCTAAAAAGATCAGCAGCAGAATAAAAATTGGTGAAAATAAAACTGCCCAGGTCGGTGTTAAGCGAAAAACAATCAGGACAACAACGATAATCGCAAATTTGACGAGTGCATTGAATGTAACCATATAAAAAGAAGAAATCAGCAGCGCCTCGTGGGGGAAATTGATTTTGGCGACCAGAGCCTGGGCAGCGGTTGAGGCTTTTAAAGGCGCATTTAAGCCATCGACGAATATTTGCCAGAGTAATGTACCGATAATTACATACGCGGGATACGGTATATCAGTCTCCCCAAAGTTGATGATATTCCTTGACTGGAGAAGAATAAATATCAGGCTGGTTACAATCGGTGGAACAAAGACCCAAAGAATACCAAACAGACTTTGGCGATATTGAGCAGATATATCGCGAATGAATAATCGCCAGGATAATTCCCGCGACCTTCTTAAATCCCTGAACATTTCTGTCAATACATGTAAGAATGAACCCTTCTCTGATGAGGACGAATAAATGACTGCTGGTAGATCATCGGTATTTTGCATGCGCTTAGATTCCTGAAAATTAGAATTACCTGCTTCTTCTGATAAAGATAACAACAAATCCAATTACGAAAATTATCAGAATTACTCCGACGGGTAAAATTTGAGTAATGTTGAATCTGGCTGGATCGTTGGACGAAGACGTCGCAGAGAATGGAGTCGGCTCCAGAATACCATTGGTATCAACCGTGGGCTCTAAAACCTGTGTGGGTGTGCTCGTGGGTGCCATCACTGCTGGTTTAATCCAGCTGGGCAATAAAGTCCTTGGCGCCCCTTGAATTTGACCAGTCATAACCAGAATTTCCAAATCATTCGGGTTGTACCAGGTAAGTGCGATTTGGTTTCCCCCTGTAATCGCAGCTTTTGGATTAACCAACCTATCTGTGGATGGGATTGCCACGGGTTCACTCCACTTTTGCCCGCCCTCCCATACACTATGCCAGACAAAGGGGTTGGTATCATCGCCGTAGGCAAAATACCCTTCACGAACCCGTTGAGCTACAAACAAGTGCAAGGTATTGTTACTATCCCGAGCAAACTCTACGGTGCCGTTCTCACCAATTAACCAGGGGAACGTATCAATTGGCCTGCTCCATGTAGCACCACCGTCTTCTGAATACTGTGCATTGCGATATGCGCGCCATCCGCCTTCCCAAATGATAACGAGTTGATCAGGACCAAGGATTTCAATATTTGACCAATCCCGTTCATATTCGTTGCCTTGAGTTGTCGTTATTGCGATTGGATCTTCCCAGGTTACTCCATTATCCAGTGAACGGGCAAAATGAACCGCATGACCAAGCCCATCTTTATCCCATTCAGTCCAGGTTGCATAGATACGTTCATCACCATCGACCAGAATTTTTGTGTCACTGGCGCCATTCTGAATATTTTTTATGATGGCAATATCCACGGGATCGCTCCAGCTTAAGCCACCATCCAGGGAACGCAGGTAAGCGACTGACCGCTCTTCTTTCGCTCCCTCGCCCTGCTGCCCACGGGCATAGAGAATATGCAGCTCTTGATTGGACCTGAAAGCAATATCGACCGAGTATTTCGTGCCAGAGAGGTCTGTGGCGATGGCTTCTTCCGGTGTCCAGCTATCCGCCAGTAAAGCATCTGGGGCAAATGCAGTGCTGTAATATAAAGTGTAATTGGGGAAGTTCGGCTGTTGGAGCCAGATCAGGTGAATAAAACCATCATTATCCATCACAGCGTGGGGGTAATTGATCACTGGATTGCCGTCCGATTCAGGAGCAAAAAAGATATCGATCGGCTTGAACCAGTTGTTGCCATCCCACACCGTGTACATCAGTGTATCAGCCTGAGCGCCAGGCAGAGGACTTATCTTCTCACCCCAAAACAAATGCACCTTACCGGTTGGATCAGACAGTAAAAATGGATCGGTGGATGTATTACCCGGCGAATTAGAAATATTCAGCGGAGGATTCCAGACAATATCCATCCCCACCGGAGCAGCATTAACAGGACTGCTTATCAAAATCAAACGGACAAAAATCCCGGTAAGCAGTACGAATGTTAACACTTTCCTTAATTCTTCCATAAATTCCTCATAATAAGCCTGTCACCCATTCTATGTTATAAACCAGCTTTGTACCAAGTTGAACAATAATCTAATGAAATAAGTTGCACTTTCAACAGTACTGCTCCTATCTTTGTCAGCTAACAAACATGTTAAGTTCTTTACACAATATAATGGCAAAATAGAGAAAGCAGCAAATTTATCTGACCTTAATTGGTGGAGAGCTGGTTGAAAAATGAATAAACAAAACGCGAACTTCCAGGGAATGTCCCGTTTTAATCAAGTCGCCCGGTATATTCTTCGGCTTCTGCTACTGGTCTTCCTTTTGACATTCGCCCGGGATATAAATTACCCGGCGATTGCACAGGAGGAAACCACATACACGATCTATCTACCCGGTATTCGCAAGGATAACACACAACCCGACCGTGGTTCCTGCGGAACCTCGGGTGGGGATTGGGCTATGGTCGCCGGCAATCCCGAGCGGACTTCCTGGACAGCCGAGCAGGTTTGTGGAAACCTGGGAGTACTCTGGTATCGACCCATCGAAGCCTATATCTCTCAAAATACCCAGATCATTGCAGCAGAAGGTTTACTTTATATTTCGACTGCAAAGGGTTTATATGCCCTTAACCCGGATAATGGCGCCCTCGCATGGCGATTCGATACCGACCTCCCCCTCGGCAACTCGCCAACTGTCGTGAATGGGACTGTTTATGTAGGCGGACATGACCACAAACTGTACGCACTCGATTCTCAATCCGGCAAGCTTTTCTGGTCGTTTAATTTCGCCTTATCTGGCTGGGATGCAAATCCCCTGGTCGTCGACGGGAGAGTCATCGTCGGCAACCGTGACGGATATATGTATGCCCTTGGTGCTCAGGGAAGTGCTCAACAAGGACAGGTAATTTGGAAATTCAAAACAGCTGGACCTATCCATCTTGCAGCAGCTCAGAAAAATGGTATCGTCTATTTTGCCTCCAATGATAACTATGCCTATGCCCTGCGCGCGGATAATGGTAACCTGGTGTGGAAATCGGAGAAGCTTCCTGGGGATGGATTGCATTCGTACTGGCCGGTTATCTTCCAGGACAAAGTCATTTTCTCTCTAGCGACCGGGTACCGGATGGGTTTAAACCCTGGTACCCGAACTCTCCATGATCCTGATGATAATTCAGAATATGGTGCAATCCGCCAGATGGAGATGGATGGAGTTCTACCTGGGGCAGCAAATGGTGCCCTGATCGGGCAAACGCTCGATCCGCAGTCCTGGTCGAATGGCAAACCGGTCATCGACGTATCCAATATTCTGGAATATACCGAAAATAATCCCAACCCAGACTCGGCCAAACACAAACCCTGGCGCCGAACCTTTGCAATCCTGAACCAATCCGATGGACGGGAATCCTTTTTTGACACAGATGGGGATGGTTATCAGGAATATATGCCCTTCGCATACTGGGGTACCAACTCGGGCAATCGCTACCCACCAGTGATCGGTCCTGATGGCTTGATCTATGCCAACAACCCCTGGCAAAAAACCGGCGACTCGCAAGGCAAAGTAATGGGGTGGTTGTTTGGTTCGCAGTACATGAGTGTCGCAGGTGGGCAGGCTGCCATAGCAGAACCCCAGGCGATATCAGCCGGCGGAAATATAATTTATCGAAGTCTGTGCTGCGACCGAGTTGGTGATATGTTCGACATGTATGCCAACGGGGAGCGGAATTCCCAGCTTTGGTCTTACGACCTGCATAACAAAGCCCCGGGCTATGATGAAATGTGGACCATTTTGCCAGGCTGGCCGCGCCTGCACGGCTGGTACAAGGGCAGCACTGACAGCATTAACGGCACTTACCACAATCACGGCGACCAGAATCCATTCATTCCATATGAAGGTAAACTGTTCATCCATCGCAGCAATGCCATTCTGGCGTTTGGCTCAGGAAACAACCTGGGGAAACAGCCCCTTTTGACAATCCAGCCTGGACCAGAGAACACCAACCGCCTGACACCCGATCAAGCCCGCGGCCTGCTCGAAGAGCAAGTCCAAAAAATCATCTCCGCCGGTCTGCTACGGCCCGGTTATTACAATGGCGGTCAGTTCAATCTCACCCGGGAATTAGTTGATTACTATGAAAATCCCGGCGAAACGCTGTATACATTAACCCTGGCGTACCCACACCTGTCCAGCCCGGTTCAAGACCAGCTTCGCACCTACCTGGACAATTACTTCAACACTTATTTCGACTCTGAGATGTATGCAACCACCGGCTGGGCAGATGGAGCGCCTCGTGAAGCAATGCCCATCCCCGATGATTTACTGGCCTCACTGGCTGCGGATGGACCATCGGTACGGGGCGGGGATCTCTCCTGGGCATACCCACCTTATAATTTCTACAGCCTGTGGAAATATGCTCAGCTACGCCCCGAAATTACTTCGACAGCCTACAACCTGGCAAAAAGCAATCTCCAGGTTCCATTACAGGGCTTGCCAGTGGCCGACTATTTCCAGCAAAGACCTTACGAGCTGAACGCTCACATGAGCGGATATATCGGATTTCTGAATTTACAGGAACTGGCTGGAATGTCGCAGCAGGATGCCCAATTACGCAGCCGGGTCACTACTGAGCTCACTCGCTTATTAACTTTACGCTGGCAAACATTCTCGAAAGATTCGTACTGGGGTACCAGCAACTTCTC
>JAJZSS010000330.1 GCA_021849525.1 Chloroflexota bacterium | reverse complement strand
TCGAATTGGGCTCAGACGCCGCTGAATTAAGTGGAATGCTGGAAACGGCTGCCCAGGCTACCTTGAAGCTGGCTGGAGCGGAGCCGGCAGCCGAGCTGACGATTGTATTGACAGATGATGCGCAGATCCAGGAGCTGAACAACCAGTATTCAGGTCTGGATGCACCGACGGATGTGCTGTCCTTCCCGGCGGGGGAGCTGGATCCCGATTCGGACGAGCTGTATCTGGGCGATATCGTGATTTCTGTGCGGCGCGCCCAGGCACAAGCCAGCGCTGGCGGGCACGCTTACCAGGAAGAGATGCAATTGCTGGCAGTCCATGGCGTGCTGCACCTGCTGGGGCATGATCATGGGGAGCCTGATGAGAAGCAGCGCATGTGGGCACTGCAAAGTAAAGCGCTGGCCGAGCTGGGCTGTAAGCTCTCACCTCCGTAGAAACAGTATTTTTAATCATCTTCTCTTGATAGGACATTGAGAATTGGGCTCATTTCTGCGTTCACGCGGGCGATCCTTCCGGTATGCCTATGCTGGCTGGCGGTATGTCCTGCGCACCCAGCCGAATGCCTGGATCCACGCATTTGCCACCCTGGCGGTAGGGCTGGCAGGCTGGTGGCTGGGCCTGAGCAGGCTGGAATGGGCGGTAATCGTGCTGGTGATCGCACTGGTCTGGTCGGCGGAATTTATCAACACAGCCCTGGAAGCGGTGGTTGATCTGGCCAGCCCCCAGCAGCACCCGCTGGCGCGGGTGGCGAAAGACGTGGGAGCGGCGGCGGTCTTACTCGCCTCCATTGGCTCGGTGGTGATCGGGCTGTTGATCCTGGGTCCGCCCTTGTGGGCGCGCATCCAGGTGCTGTGGACCCCGTGAAATGCTGGCAGGTCAGCCAGGAATGTCGATCACAAAAACTCACAAAGAAGAGGTAATTGCAGCATGGCTGGACAATCCTTTCGGTTTGGCACGGTTGGCTCCCCGGAGTCAACGCCCAAGAAGCCGGGCGGCAGCGTAGGCGCTGTGCAGCGCCTACGGGAGCTGGGTCTGGGGGCGTTGGAGCTGGGCTGGGTGCAGTCGGTGCGGGTCGGCGAGGAGACCTGCGCCGCGATCCGGACGACTGCCGGTGAGCAAGATATCGCGGTCAGCGTGCATGCCCCCTATTTTATTAATCTGAATGCCGAAACAGAGGAGTGGCCGAAATCTCGGAAGCGGCTGATGGACGCGGCGTATTATGGCAACCTGGCAGGGGCGACGGATATTATCTTTCACCCGGGCTCGTATTTTGGAAAGCCGGCGGAAGAAGTGCTGCCGCTGGCAATCGAGCGGTTGGAAGGCTGTGCGAGCGAGCTGCGGGCTGCGGGCAATCCGGTGATCTTGAGGCCGGAGACGATGGGGAAAAGCGCTATGCTGGGATCGTTTGAAGATACCCTGGCAATGGGCGCAGCCATCCCCGGGGTATTACCCTGCCTGGATTTCGCTCACCTGCATGCGCGAATGGGGGACGGCTCGATGAACAGCTATGCTGAATGGGCGAAGGCGCTGGAAGCATATGGCAAGGCGCTGGGCGATGATGCGTTGAAGCACCTGCACATCCATCTTTCGGGGATCGAATATGGGGCAAAGGGCGAGAAAAATCACCTGCCGGTGGCAGAAGCGGACATCGATGTGGGCGCTATTTTCAAGGCGCTGAAAGACTTTGGCTGCCGGGGGCGGATCCTGAATGAAAGCCCGCTGCTGGAGGGGGATGCCCAGGGGTACCAGCAGCGCTGGCAGGAAATCAGCGGGGAAGGGTGATTTTTATGGAGCAGACAACAGCCAGGCAGCTGCTGGCGGAAATGCGCACGCGCCTGGACACCTGCCGCCTATGCCTGGATGCCGGGCATGATATTTTCCCACGGGCGATCTATTCGGGGGATGTGGGCGCGCAATTTATGATCTTAGGACAGGCGCCGGGGATCACTGAAAAAGAAGCCGGGCGCCCTTTCAACGCCGGGAGCGGAAAACGACTGTTTGGCTGGCTGGCGGAGGCCGGTCTGGAAGAGACCTGGTACCGGCGCACCCAGTATATGACCTCGGTAACCAAGTGCTATCCGGGACGGAATGGCTCGGGGAGTGGGGATCGCGTGCCCAGCCGGGAAGAGCAGCTGTTGTGCCGGCAGTATCTCGAACGCGAGCTGGAATGGGTGGCGCCGCGCCTGGTCATCCCTGTGGGCAGACTGGCGATCGGCTTATTCTTTTCGCCGAAGCTCCCCTTAGAAGAGATTATTGGAACGGGGATTTACCAGCCAGAGCGAGTGGTGATCCCCTTGCCGCATCCCTCGGGGGCCAGCCGCTGGCACCAGAGCGCAGAAAATCGCGAGCGGGTGCGCCAGGCGTTGGCGCTGATCCGCCTGGAAGTACAAAAAATCATCCCCGCCTGAAGCACCGGCGGGGATGATCGCGTCCTGGGGAGCTGTGTCTTAGCGAACTTGTTCGAAGTTGATCACGACCAGATTCTTTTCACAGTCATTGTAGGTGCTGAAATAGATTTTCTCGGACATCGGCAGCCCGGCCTGGTCGAGAAGCTGCAGCCAGAGGGTGCCTTCGGCGGCCACAGGTTTATCGGCCAGCTTGAACTCATAATAGCCAGGACCGTATTGGGGGGCCAGGCCGGTGAGGGTGATGTTGAAATCCCCGATACTGGGATTACCCGGTAAAACCCCGCCCAGCTGCACTTGCTGACCGGTGACCGGCGAGCCCCGCAGATCGAAGACGCGCCCAGCGACGCCCATCCAGTTGCATTCCAAGTCGGGGTAGGCAATATTGGGAATGGCCTGCGCCTGGCGGCCCTGGACGACGAAGGGCATGCCGGGGGTGGCAGTGGCTCCGCTGTTGGCTGCCTGCTGGGTGGAATTCACCGAGAAAAAGGTGGGTGTGGGCGGCAGGGTGGATGTGGGTCGCGGAATGGGCGTCTCGGTGGGGATGTCAGTGGGCAGAGGCGTCCAGGTTGGCGGTAAGACCTCACGTAAGGTGGGTGTGACGGTTGGAAATTCCAGCGCTACCGGTAAGGTGGGTGGAGGAAATGGGTTGATACCGGCATTGGGGTTGATGAACAATACCAGGAATACGCCCACCACCAAAAGGACAAGCAGGAGGACGATCGCCGTCAGAATATTCCAAATCAGGCTGCTGTTCGAGCGGCGTTTGGGATTGTAGACATCATCAAAATCAAGTTCGTCCATCATATTTCTCCAGGTGGGCCTATCCGTTTTGGATGGTCTATGGCTTTAAGATTTGAAGACTGCTCTGGCTGCGTTTTTCGTCCAACCAGTTTTGCAGGGCGAGTTTTTGTAAGGCGAGGCGGGCGGAAGGATCCAGGGTGCGCTGGGGGTCGCTTTCAATGAGCTGAAGGATGTGATAGCCGGCAACAGTCTGGATGATGGGCGTAAAGCTGCCCGGTTGGAGGGTAAATATCGCCTCGTCCAGCTTTGGATCGAGCAGATAGCCGTGGGGGAACCAGCCTAAATCACCTTTGGCAATCGGATCGTAATCGGCGGCGAGGGCAGCGAAATCCACCCCATTTTGAAGTTGAGCCAGAACCTGAGCGGCTTCGTCGGAATTGGTGAGCAGGATTTGGCGGGCATGCACC
>JAJZSS010000329.1 GCA_021849525.1 Chloroflexota bacterium | reverse complement strand
AAAAATTGGATCTATCAGTTGGAACGTAAAGTACCATTGGAATGGATCCAGGAATTGATCCCTGAGCTATCGGTTGAAGAACGAACCTTACTACAAAATGGCTTGTTTGTTGGGCGGGCAGTTAAGGCTGGGCAGGAGACACTGGGTCAGGGAGATTTCTTGATCCGGGGTGTGACCGCCGTCGATCAGGAGAGCGGAGCGATTGCGGTGGCCGATCAGATTCAAGAAGGTGAGGTTATCCAATTTCACTTACGGGATTCACTGACGGCTACTGAGGATTTGGAAATGATGCTTATCCCGCAGATGTTCTCCAATCCTCCGGATGGCGCGCTTTTATTTACCTGCAATGGTCGCGGCACGCGCTTATATGATCACCCCGATGGTGACATCTCTGTAATCCGGAAAAACCTGGGGGATCTTCGCCTGGCTGGTTTCTTTTGTGCGGGCGAGATTGGTCCAATCGGGGACCAAAATTTTGTCCACGGGCATACTGCCAGTTTGGTTCTCTTCCGTTCAACTGAATAAGAGGCCTTTAAACTCACACTGCGCATCCGGTCGGCTGCCAACTTCCCTGGATGCGCAGTATTGAGTGAGGAGAATGCAACTGTCATTATACGGATTGACTTGAGAAAAGCATGAATTTATGCTGAACGTTCAATGAGAGTAAGCAGGTAGGATTTCAAAAAACATCCCTGGTCACAACTATGCGCCAGGGATGTTTCGTAATCAGGCTAGCAATGCCTGCTCAAGATCTGACTGAGATAATGGACCGGTACGCAGAATTTTCAGGCTTGGGCCGGTGCAGTCCACCACGGTGGAGGGCACGCCGCCTATTGTTTCGCCTCCATCGATGATCAAATCTACTCGGACGCCCAGCTGTCGGAGTACTTCCTGCGCATTCGTTGCACTGGGCTGCCCGGACAGATTGGCGGAAGTAACGGCCAGCGGTCCGCTGGCCTGGAGAAGTGCCAGGGCTACCGGGTGATCTGGCATGCGCACGCCAATGGTAGGCCAAGGCGAGATATTTTTAGGCAGATTGGGATGGCGGGAAACGACCAGAGTGAGCGGCCCCGGCCAGAACCGCTCCGCCAGAATCCGGGCGGAATCTGGCATGTCGAGCGTGACCTGCTTCAGGTCAGCAGGATTGGCAAGTAATACAGCAATGGCTTTTTCAGCCTGGCGTTCTTTAGCCATGAAAAGCTGATCCACTCCCTGCGCGTCAAAGGCCAAAGCGCCCAGACCATAAACCGTATCTGTCGGGAACGCTACCAGTCCGCCACCTGCCAGCACCTGCAGGGCCCGTTTGACTGCTTCAGGAATTGTGTTGGGTGTTGACACCGTAATTAAAGCCGTTTGGTTCATTGGTCGTTCTGTTGCGCTATGGCGAACAGGGCAAATCCGGGACCCACACTGTATTCCCAACGGGCCAACCTCAAGCCTGCAGCTCCGCAGATTTGGTTGAGCTCTTCTGGAGACCAACGCTGGTGATTTTCCGCCCGCTGTGCCCACGAGATGAGTGAATCTCGGGCAGCTCCCTGCAAGTGATGTCTTTCGGCCATGGTCGTTGCGTCAGATGCATTTAAACGCGGGGATGGATTGATCAGGCCAATTCTTCCGCCAGGGACGATGACCCTACGCATTTCTAACAGCGCTGTGATCGGTGAGTCCAGATAGAATAATAAATTGCTGGCAGTCACTAAATCAAAGGTATGCGCTGGGAATGGCAGAATGAGTCCATCGCCGCAGACTACCTGCGGATAGAGAGGCACTGGCCGGAACATGGTCTCATCCAGATCGATACCCGTTGCCCGGCAGCCTTGCTGGCTGAAAAGCGCCGGCAGCTTCCCTGGACCGCAGCCAATATCCAGTACCCATTCGCCAGGCCTGGGATTGCACCAGCGGGTAAAAGCTTCCAGAGTATGGCTCCAGGCGGTTGTTGTCTGGATAGCTCTAAATTCAGCCGGTTCGGGTTTCGGGATAGAGGACATTTAACAAATATCCTGGCGAGCTTGAAATTCCTCTAGACAGGATAATTCAAACGCTTGAGATAATTTCCAAAGGTGTTCACCAGCAATGTTTGTTGTTCCAAGTTCATCTTCTCTCGGAAGCGACCACGCACGCCTTTGTTGAAATGCAGCCCTTTTTGATCCTGGCGACCGCGCTCAGGACGATACTGCTCGATTACAGTCTGGATACCGGGTGACTCCACAGAACAATCCAGGAATTTTGCCAGCCGGGTGGCTTCGTCATCATAATTTTCGACTAAATCTTCGTAGGAAGTATGCAAGACAGTGGGAATGTCCAACCAGGCTTCGGATATCTCCACATACTGGCGCATGAAATCCAACGCAGATTCAAAATCTACCAGGTGCGAAAATGCATTGGGACGACCTTTTTGGATTGCGCGCTGGCCATTGTCGTAAGCAGAGAGCAGGGCATCGCGTGGATCGCGATAGATATAAGCTGCTTTCATGCGCTGGTGAACAATCAACCGCCGTGCAATAGCTGTCGGGCCGGCATGGGCTTTAATGACGAAGGTTTTTCCCAGAACAGAAGGGATCATTACTGCGCTGAGCCTGCGCACCGTCAGTGCACCGATATTACAATTTACTTCGGTGAGGATGCTCTCCAAATGGAACTGGGACCGAATTTGGCGGGCATTTTGGCCACCGCTGGCAGTGACCAGGTCATGCATCAGATTGTAATACCACCCCGAGCCAGCTCTGGGCATACCAACCGAAAGGATAATCATAAAAAAGATGTAACTCCTTGCTCGCCATCTGTTTCAGGCAAGCCAATAATTTATCCAGATTCAGTATTATACAAGGGAATAGAGTGGTACCGGTGGATTAATCATCATTCTATTTTTGTGTCTGCTGCAAAGTTCTAAAATCAGCTGTATGTTATAATAATCGCAAGAGATTTAACCCAGTAGGAGGTACAAATGAAGGGTGTAATCAATTTTCTATCTGGATTGATCTTGGGAGGACTGGTAGGAGCGACATTAGCGATTCTGCTTGCTCCCGAATCCGGCGAAGAGCTGCGCGGGGAGATCCGCGAGCGTGTGGAGTCGATCCAGGCTGAAGTAAACCGGGCAGCCAATGAACGCCGGGCAGAGCTCGAGAAAGAGCTGGCTGGTTTACGCCGTACGTATTAATCAATAGTATTCCATCTGTGTATTTTCCGCTTAAGAAAAAACGCCGGACTATCAAGCCCGGCGTTTTGAATTTTATCCGAAGATAATTGTATTCTTACGGCTTGATCGTAAAACGATAAGCAGCCGGTTGGCGTGTGAACCGGGCGGTACCGGAGACGACCAGCACCATCTCATCTGTACTGCGGTCGAATTCAAGCGGCAGGCTGAGACGGTTTTCGCCATCCAGGGTAAATATTTCAACTGTTGTCTCATCGCCAAGCCTGATCAATGAGACTCGGTAGGTTTGCGGGATCAGGTTGCGAATCCGCACAAAGCCATCTCCGGTCCAACCTCCGGTGTCGCTCTCGAAATCGGTGAAATAACCAATCTCAGGAATTGCAATATCGTCGAGGAGCAAACCTTCAGCATGTACCGCCGCATCGGTGACATACTCAAATCGGAGTTGCACCTTTTGGCCAG
>JAJZSS010000328.1 GCA_021849525.1 Chloroflexota bacterium | reverse complement strand
AGCTACTGGATTATCAAGATCACCGGCTGCTCCATCCTCTCGGTGATCGGGATGATCTTACGCCTGGTCGCTTTGATCCTGCTCACCGGGATGTTGACCATGACCAGCACAATCTCGGAGCTAACTCATGGTATCGAAAAATTACTGCGCCCCTTGCAGAAGATCGGCTTCCCGGCGCACGAGATTGCCATGGTTTTTACCATCGCCCTGCGTTTCGTACCTACCCTGGCTGAGGAGCTGGAGAAGCTGCTCAAGGCGCAGGTGGCGCGTGGGGCCAATATCCGCCTGGGCGCCAACCCGATCCAGCGCACGCGCCATTTCCTGCCCGTTCTGATTCCGCTGTTCCTGACAACCTTACGGCGAGGTGAGCTTTTGATTGAGGCGATGGAAGCGCGCGGCTATACAGGTGGTAAAGGACGCAGCCATTACATCCAGTTACAACTCACTGCCCTGGATGGGCTGGCTCTACTGCTGATAATTGGATTGAGTGCTGCACTGCTGCTAGCACCTTTCGACGCCCTTGATTCAAAATTTCTGTTACTATTAGCACAGTTAACCGGACAATAATTCCATCTATTCTCCAGATAAGGAAGGTTGCCATGAAACTTAGTGCGCGACAGATTGTTATCTCCGGTTTGTTGGGAGCGATTTCAATCGTCCTTGGTATCACCCGACTGGGATATATAACTATTCCAGGTGCGCTGGCGTTAAGTATTACCATCATGCATATTCCGGCAATCCTGGGCGGTATCCTGGAAGGACCAGTGGTTGGATTATTGATCGGTCTGATCTTTGGTATATCTAGTTTTATGCTGGCTCCGACTGAAATACCTCCGGGTAACTTATGGTTCAGCGATCCTCTGGTATCTATTCTGCCAAGGATCTTTATCGGTGTAATGGCAGCTTATGTCTATTCAGTTCTGCGTAGATCTAATGTATGGCTGGCCTCGGGCAGCGCTGCCGTAGCTGGTACATTGACCAATACAGTTCTGGTAATTGGTGCGCTTATCTTAAGAGGTTATGTTCCGGCTGCTGTAATCATCCCGTTAGTCATCCCAAACGCCATTGCAGAAATAATTGTGTCTGTTATTGTTGTGGTGGCAGTGGTGGCAGCCTGGAAAGGCTTACCCCTGGGCAAGCAAAAGGGTTCGACAGTGTGAGGGTTCGGGGGTGAGGATGCTGTTAACCATCGACATTGGCAATACGAATATCAAGCTGGGCCTGTTTGAGGGTGAGCAGATCCGCGCACACTGGCGGCTGGCGACGATGCGCGAGCGCCTGGCGGACGAATATGCCATGCTGCTGCTCACCCTGCTTGCCTCGGCAGGCTTGCAGAAGGAAGATATCCGCGGCTGCGCCATCTCTTCGGTGGTCCCGGCGCTCACCCAGGAATTCACCGAACTTGGCCGGCGCTACCTGCACCTGGAGCCGGTGGTGATCGGCCCGGATGTCCGCACCGGCCTGGCGATCCATACTGATTACCCGGCCGAGGTCGGCCCCGATTTGATCGTCAATGTGGTTGCCGCCCGCCACCTGTACGGCGCTCCGGTGATCGTAATCGGCTTTGGCACCGCCACCACCTTCTCGGTAGTTTCGAGGGCTGGCGATTTCGCGGGCGTGGCGATTGCCCCGGGGGTAGGAACTGCAGCCGACGCCTTGTTTCGCGCTGCAGCCCGCCTGCCGCAGGTGGAGCTTTCCCGCCCGCCGCGGGCTGCCGGGACAAATACCGTCCATGCCATGCAGTCTGGCCTGATCTTTGGCTTCGCCGGATTGGTGGAGGGGCTGGTGAAACGCCTGCGGGCCGAGGTGGGGGAAGAGGCGCGGGTGGTGGCTACGGGCGGCCTGGCGGACCTGATTGCCGCCGAGACCCCGCTCATTGAGCTGGTCGAGCCCAACCTGGCGTTGATCGGGTTGCGCCTGGTTTACGCGCTGAATAGACCATCGGAATAACTGAACAGAAATCGTTATCCTGAAGCCCGCGTTTTGGCGGGCTTTTCATTTATTCGTTCATCTTGATTTCACCAGGGGGAGGATTGTTTTAAGATGAGAGTTGCCATGATCATCTTGACGTGGTGGATTTTCCATATAAAATCAAGGTAATTACTATCCAAATGGTGTAAATTACCCTTGATCATTACACCGGGTATTACCACATCGTAGAGGGGAGGTGATTGGCACGGGCGAGCTGGCCCATAGCCTGTATTCATTGTTTATCAGGTTGATAATTGGGGTTTTAATGCTTAGTGATAGAGGAGAACTATCGATGTTCAACCGTGCTCGACGTCCCTTGTTTCTGTCATTCACGCTTGCGATATTGCTGATCGTTGTTGTGTCCGTTTCTGCTGCTCCCTCCCGTACCCTGGATGTGCAGATCCTGGCGATTAATGATTTCCACGGCAACCTGGAACCGCCTGCGGGTTCATCCGGCCGGATTGGTACGATCAATGCCGGTGGTGCTGAATTCCTGGCGACCCATATCAAGGATTTAAAGGCCACCAACCCGAATACGGTGGTGGTCTCTGCCGGCGATTTAATTGGCGCCAGCCCACTGATCTCAGCCCTGTTCCACGATGAGCCCACCATCGAGGCGATGAACCTGATCGGGCTGAATATCAATGCCGTGGGTAACCATGAATTTGATGAAGGCGTCACCGAGTTGCTGCGGATGCAGTACGGCGGCTGCCACCCGGTCGATGGCTGCCAGGACGGCGACTCCTTTGGTGGGGCAAAATTCTCATTCCTGGCTGCCAATGTGGTCTGGGCGGATACTGGCAAGCCGATCTTCCCGGCTGTGCGCACGATTGCGATCAAGGACAAAGTCCAGACCAAAACCGGTTTCACCCAGATCGTTAAGAAGATAGCTTTCATCGGCATGACGCTGGAGGGCACACCCTCGATTGTCACCCCATCCGGCGTGGCTGGCGTGCGCTTCCTGGACGAGGCGGATACGGTGAACGCTCTGGTGCCAAAACTGAAGGCATTAGGCGTCGAAGCCATCATCGTTTTGGTGCACGAAGGCGGTGTCCAATCCGGAACCTACAATGAATGTGTCGGCATATCGGGGCCGATTGTGGATATTGTCAACCGCCTCGACCCTGAAGTAGACATGGTCATCAGCGGTCACACCCACCAGGCGTATAACTGCGTGATCAACGATAAGCTGGTCACCAGCGCGGCTTCTTTTGGGCGTCTGGTCACCGATATTGACTTTTCTCTGGATATGTATACGGGTGACATCACCAGTATGCAAGCCAATAACATCATTGTTACCCGCGATGTCACTCCCAGCTCGGTGCTCACGACGCTCATCGAGAAATACCGCACCCTTTCAGCTCCCCTGGCGAACCGGATCATCGGCGCCATCAGTGCCGATATCTTGCGCGCCGCAAATGCGGCCGGTGAATCGGCCCTCGGTGATGTCATTGCAGATTCCCAGCTCTACGCTACCGCCCCGGCTGGATTTGGCGAAGCGGTGATCGCCTTTATGAATCCGGGTGGCATCCGCGCCGATCTGATCTATGCCCAGAGCGGCAGCGAAGGGGATGGGAATGTCACCTACAACGAAGCCTTCACAGTGCAGCCCTTTGGCAACAGCCTGGTGACCATGAGCTTGACCGGCGAT
>JAJZSS010000327.1 GCA_021849525.1 Chloroflexota bacterium | reverse complement strand
CGCTGATAGCTCAGGTGTCTGGTATGCTCAGGCGCTCAAGACGGTTGTACCCGTCTCATCCGCCGAAGTCGCCGAAATGGCAAAACTCCTTGAGAATACCTTCCGCATGATCAACATCGGCCTGGTCAACGAAATGGCGATTATGTGCTCCAGGCTGGGCGTGGATGTGTGGGAAGTCATCGATGCTGCGGCAACCAAACCGTTCGGTTTTATGAAATTTACGCCCGGACCCGGCCTTGGCGGTCACTGTATCCCGATTGACCCGCTCTATTTATCCTGGAAACTCCGCGCCCTCAATTACACCGCTCGATTTATCGAGCTGGCGTCCGAGATCAATACTGGTATGCCGCGCTATGTAGTCGGCCTGGTGCAGGATGCATTGAACGAGCAAGCCAGATCGATCAAGGGTAGCAACGTTCTAGTATTAGGAGCCGCATACAAGCCGGATATCGATGACATGCGTGAATCCCCAGCCCTGGATGTGATCGGTTTACTGGAACAAAAAGGCGCTCATGTTTTTTACCACGATCCATATGTACCGTGTATTGCTCACGAGCATTGGATGCGTGAGAGTGTGCCAGACCTGATGACTGCGGTCAGGCAAGCAGATTGTGTGGTTGTGGTCACAAATCACAAAGTCTATGATTATCCTGCCATCCTGGAAGCAGCGAAGCTGATCGTTGATACCCGGAATGCCTACGGGAAGATCGCCGGCGATAATCCCAAGGTTGTGCGTCTCTAATCGATTGAAATCGCGAGTGAGTCGCTATAAACCAGCGGCTCACTCTTTTAATATCAAACTCCAGAATGGAGAATATCATGAGTACATATCTAGTTACTGGCGTGGCTGGTTTTATCGCCTCCCGGGTGGCGAGTCTCTTGTTGGAGGCCGGGCATGACGTATTTGGCGTTGATAATCTGAATGACGCCTACGATGTTCGCATGAAGCAGTGGCGATTAAACCAGCTCAACCAGAAGCCCAATTTCCGCTTTACAGAGCTGGATATCAGCCAGCATGTTGTCCTCCAGCAAGCCGTCAAGGCAGATCTCGCTGAGCGCGGCCAGGCCAGTTACGACGCCATTATTAACCTGGCAGCTCGCGCCGGGGTACGCCAATCGGTGCTTAATCCCTGGGTATACGTGGATACCAATGTCACCGGGACCCTCAATTTGCTCGAGCTGTGTAACCAGCTCAAAATCCCCAAGTTCGTCCTTGCATCCACCTCGAGCATTTATGGCGAGAATGCCCCGCTGCCCACCTCGGAAGAAGCCGACAGCGACCATCCCCTGCAGCCATATTCGGCCACCAAAAAAGGTGCCGAAGCCCTGTGCCATGCCTTTCACTATCTTAATGGCGTGGATGTGACCATTTTTCGCTATTTCACTGTATACGGACCAGCAGCCCGTCCGGATATGGTGATGTTTCGTTTCGTGCAGTGGATCAAAGAGGGTCGTCCGGTTTACATCAATGGCGATGGCGAACAATCGCGCGGTTTCACTTATCTGGACGATATCGCCCGCGGTACGATCCTCGGCTTAAAACCCATGGGCTATGAAATCATTAACCTGGGCGGGCATGAAGTGATCAAGATAAACGAGCTTATCCAGTTGCTTGAAGGTATGCTGGGCCAGAAAGCCGAAATCGAGTATCTCCCCCGCCACCCCGCCGATATGCTCACCAATTGGGCTAACGTAGAAAAAGCGCGCCGGTTGTTGGGCTGGGAACCTTTAGTTGGGTTGGAAGAAGGCATTCAAAGCCTGGTGAATTGGTATCTGGCTGAGAGATCGTGGGCCAGCCAGATCGCCACGGTATAGCCTGGCATGTTTAACGCCCTGTATCAGCCGATCCGGGCTTATCTCGACAAATTGTTCCAGAGCCAGATCATCCGGCGTCTGGTCAAAAATTCCGGCTACTTATTCAGCGCCACCGGCATCTCGGCTGCACTGAGCATGGTTCAGGGCATCCTGACCGCCCGGTTATTGGGGGTTGCCAACTATGGTTTGTTGGGCAGCATCATGCTTTTCGCCAGCGTGATCAATAAGTTCGCCTCTTTTCGTATGTCCGAGCTGATCATTAAATATATCGGTAAGCATAATGAAGAACGTGATCTCCAACAGGCCGCGGCGGTCTTCAAAGCTGCCAGCCTGGCAGAAATGCTTGCCTCCATTCTGGCTTATGCCCTGATCTGGTTGTTGGCGCCTTTAGGAGCGGTGTACCTGGCAAAGGATGCCAGCCTGGTAGATTGGTTTCGATTATACGGAGTTATAGTCCTGGCAAACCTGATTGCCGAGAGCTCCACCGGTCTGCTCCAGATCTTTGATCGCTATCGTAATATCGCTGTCCTGGGAGTCGCCCAAAGCCTGGTATCGCTGGCTTTTATCAGCCTTACTTATCTGCTTCACGGCGGGATGCAGGAGATCCTGCTGGCTTATATTGCCGGAAAAGTGGTCAGCGCCTCCGGTCTGACGTTCCTCGCCTGGCAGGAAGCCCGGCGGCAGTGGGGAGCGGGATGGTGGCGCGTGCCATTGGGCTTGCTTCGCCCACAGGCGCGCGAGCTGGCACATTTTGCAGTCAGCACCAATATCAGCGCATCGCTAAATCTGGTCAATAAAGACAGCGAGCTGCTCTGGGTATCTTTCTTCCGCACCCCAATAGAGACCGGGTATTATCGTCTGGCGCTCAGCCTGGCAAATCTCATCCAGATGCCGGTCAGCCCGCTGCCACAAGCCACCTACCCGGAGTTATCCCGGGAAGTCGCCCGTAAGGATTGGCCAAGTGTAAGCCACATTTTACGCCAGGGTTCGCGTATGGCGGGGCTATACTCCCTGGCAGCTACTTTAGTACTGGCCCTGGGCGGCACTATTATTATCCGGTTCTTTTACGGCACAGATTACCTGCCTGCCTATCCTGCTTTGATCATCTTACTGGCCGGGTTTTTCGCTGCCAATCTTTTTTACTGGAACCGGATCGCCTTGCTTGCACTGGGCCGCCCCGACTATCCAACCCGGGTTAATCTCGTAATGGCAGCCCTAAAGGTAGCTGGCATCTTATTATTGGTTCCTAGATTTGGCTACCTTGCCAGCGCAGCCTTGCTGGCAGGCTATTATATTTTCAGCGTCAGTCTGAATGCCTGGAAAACGCGCCAGATACTGCGCCAAAAAGGTCTCAAAGTGCCCGCCTGAAAACAGGATATGCTATCCTCATGCCGATGAAAATCGAATTGATTGCTCCTACTTACCTGCCTGCGCGCCGGGCCAATACCATCCAGGTGATGAAGATGGCTCAGGCGCTGGCGGTGTGCGGCTATTCGGTAGAAGTCATCGCACCTGATCCCAAAATCCAAAACTCTCGCGTGAATGAAGAAGAGAGGAAATGGGTTAACCTCGCCCAACACTATGGCCTGGAGATCCAATTTCCGGTGATCTGGCTTCCAACACAGCCCGGCTGGCGGAATTACGATTTTGGCTTGCGTGCCGTTCAACTGGCAAGAAAAAGCCAGGCTGATTTGATTTACACTCGCCTGCCCCAGGCTGCAGCTGTCGCCAGCCAGATGGGTATTCCTACGATTCATGAAATACATGATTATCCACGCAGCCTGGCTTCCAGGACTCTCCTGCGCCT
>JAJZSS010000326.1 GCA_021849525.1 Chloroflexota bacterium | reverse complement strand
CTTCCCCGCCCAGGCTCACTTACCCGATCTGATCCGGGCTATCCTGGCTGATACCGATGTGCCCCGCCTGCGCCTGTCATCGCTGGAACCCTGGGATTTAGACGAAGCCTTCTTTGATCTTTGGTCAGACTCGCGCCTGTGCCGCCACTTACACCTGCCTTTACAATCCGGCAGTGCTGCAACCTTAAAACGCATGGCGCGCAAGACCACCCCCGCCAACTTTGCCAGCCTGCTGGCGACCGCCCGCCAGGCCATTCCGCAAGTCGCCATAACCACAGATATTATCACCGGCTTCCCAGGCGAGAGCCAGGCAGAGTTCAATGAAAGCCTGGAATTCGTGCAGGCCATGCGCTTTGCTGGCGGGCATGTCTTCACCTATTCTGCCCGCCCCACGACAGCCGCAGCCCGCATGCCCGCCCAGGTGCCACATGAGCAGCGTAAAGAACGCAATGCCCAGATGCGGTCTATCCTGGAGCTCGCCCAACAGCATTATCAAATTGATTTTCTGGGCCAGGTGCTGCCTGTGCTCTGGGAATCTACCCGCGCTCTGGATTCTGAAGGCTGGACAGTAAGCGGCCTGACCGACAATTATTTGCGCGTCCAGGCATATACCCCCCGTCATTTGTGGAATGAAATAACACCGGTGCGCCTTATTGCGCCTGCTCCAGACGGCCTGCGCGGCCAGATTCTAAACACAGCCGGATAACTATGGCGTGACACCGATTCTTGTACGAAATCCGAGCTCGATCCCGGAGGGGAAAAATGACTGATTGTATTTTCTGTAAAATCATCTCAGGAGAAATTCCCAGCGAGAAGGTCTATGCAGATGATCTGGCCACCGCATTCCGCGATCTGCATCCTGTGGCATCCACGCATATCTTGATTGTGCCCAACAAGCATATTCCTTCCGTGAATGAGGTAACCCCGGACGACGAGACTAACGTGGGGCATCTCTACACGGTTGCGCGGCAGCTGGCCATACAGGAAGGCATCCACGAGAAAGGCTACCGCCTGATCGTCAATACTGGCCCGCACGCCGGGCAGGAAATCTACCATCTTCACCTGCATCTCATCGGTGGGCAGAAGATGCGTTATCCTATGGGTTAGCTCAGGCCAGTTTAGCCTGGCGGTTATCTGAAATTATGATCACCTCAACTCAAAACCAAAAAATCAAATGGGTCCGCCTGCTCCAAAGGCAAGCGCAGGCGCGCCAGGATGATTCTGTCTTCGTGGCCGAGGGCGTCCGCCTGGTAGAAGAGGCATTCCAGGCTGGCTGGGATGCAGAGCTTGTCCTGTTCACTGCCGGTTTGAGCGCTCGCGGTCAGGCTATTGTCAAAGGATTTGCCGAGCGGGGTAGCGCAGTGGAAGAAGTCAGCCCAGGGGTCTTTGAGGCAGTCAGCGAGACGATGACTCCTCAAGGAATTCTGGCTGTTATCCGCCTGTCCAGCCAGCTGCTGCCAGAACCCCTCAATTTTGTACTTATTGCGGATGAAATTCGCGATCCGGGTAATCTGGGCAGTATCCTGCGCAGCGCAGCCGCTGCGGGTGTCCAGGCAGTTTTCTTAACCCCGGGCAGTGCCGGCCCATTCTCCCCAAAAGTCGTGCGCTCGGCCATGGGCGCCCACTTCCGACTGCATCTGGCGAGCCTGGATTGGCCTGCCATCCAGGAGAGGATCGTAGCCAGCAGCCTGTTTGTGGTTGTGGCTGCCGCCGGGGCCGGATCCGTTTACACAGAGTGTGATTTCCACCGCCCGCTGGCAATCATCATCGGCGGTGAAGCGGAAGGTGCTGGTCCTCAGGCACATGCCCTGGCAAACACGCGGGTCAACATTCCCATGGCACGCAATACTGAATCCTTAAATGCAGCTGCCGCCGCCGCGATCTTGCTCTTTGAGGTTGTCCGCCAGCGCAACAATCCATGACAAACCCTCAAAAAAATGAAAATCCGCGCCATCACCTACTTTTATTCACCTGATATTGGGGAGTTAGCCTCCTGTGTTAGCCAGGCCGGAGCCTTCCTGCACCGCGCCCAATCGGCTTTCGAAGCCGGTGGCTATCAAGTCCAGTCAACCCGACTGGCTACCACCTCGTTCACAAAATGGCTGCCTGAAGAGAGTGAAAACGCGTTGCTGCTCACGGCGCTTGATTTTGAAGCTGCCCTCGCAGAACAAAATATCGGCTATCTCTCCCTGGGTCCGGCTCTCCCGGACCATCCTGCCAGTTATCGCCTCATCCCGGCGGTCCTGGCGGAAACGCACAATATTTTCTTCTCCGGTTTGCTCACCACTCCAGGCGGTGGGATCAGCCTGCCTGCAATCCAGGCCTGTGGCGAGATCATCCGGGCTGCAGCAGGGCTGGAGGCGAATGGCTTTGCCAACCTGCGGTTTGCCGCCCTGGCCAATGTTCCCCCGGGAGCGCCCTTCTTTCCGGCAGCCTACCACGCCGGCGGCGCTCCCAGATTCAGCCTGGCTTGCGAAGCCGCCGACCTGGCAGTAGAAGCCTTCAGCCAGGCAGATACCCTGGCAGCTGCCCGCCAGAACCTGGTGACGAGTCTGGAAAAGCATGCCGGAATACTGACCCCGATTGCCAGGGGCATCCAGAAAGAAACCGGGATCGAATTCGGTGGGTTAGATCTGACCCCTGCCCCCTTCCCAGAATTGGAACATTCTCTAGGTACCGCCCTGGAACGGATGGGCGTGCCGAAGCTGGGCCAGCCCGGCTCGCTGGCTGCGGCGGCGATTCTGGCTGCCACCCTGGACCAGGCAAGGTTCCCGCGGTGTGGTTTCAACGGCCTGATGCTGCCGGTTCTGGAGGATGCACTGCTCGCCCAGCGCGCCGCCGAAGGCAGCCTGAGCTTAAAAGATCTGCTGCTGTACTCCAGTGTTTGCGGCACCGGATTGGATACTGTGCCGCTGCCCGGATCAGCAACTGCCCAGCAGCTCTCTGCGATCTTGCTCGATGTCGCAGCCCTGGCGCAGCGTCTGAACAAGCCTCTGACAGCCCGTTTGATGCCTGTTCCCGGCAAACAAGCCGGCGATCCAACCAGCTTCGATTTCGCTTATTTTGCCAACAGCCGGGTGATGGACCTGGATGCAGCGCCTTTGACCGATTTTTTGGCCGGCGTAGAGAATTTCGATCTCCAGCCGCGGCGATCTGAGATTTGAGAGCATAAGATGGCACACCAAGCTCGGCGACAGATATCTGGGCTGTTGGCGATTCTGGCTATTCTGATCCTGCCAGCGTGCCAGGCAGAAAACCGCCTGCCCGCAGAAGAGCGGCTGGTAATCCAAACAGATTCAGGCTTGAGAATTGTCGGGACCATCTACCGTCCTGCACAGTCTGAGCCACCATGGCCCGGAGTTCTTCTTCTCCACATGATCTACGGGCAGCGCCAGGAATGGGAAGGATTTGCCCGCACTCTGGCGCAGAATGGGATTGCTGCCCTGGCGATTGACCTGCGCGGGCACGGCGAAACCGGCGGAGAAATGGATTGGGATGTGGCTCGCCAGGATCTCCGCCTGGTCTGGGCAAATTTTTCCGCGCGACCCGAGATTGATCAGGGCGCAACAGCCGTGGTGGGAGCCAGTATGGGAGCCAACATGGCGGTTCTGCTGGGCGCCGACCAG
>JAJZSS010000325.1 GCA_021849525.1 Chloroflexota bacterium | reverse complement strand
CACCATCTTAATGGTCGTCAGCGCAGTGGGGATGCTCCTGATTGAGCGGTTGCGCATCGCCGATGTGGGTGAGTTTTAGGAGCGATCATGCCGGGTCTTGAGATCAAACAAATCAGCCGCAGTTTTGGACCCACCCGTGCCGTGCAGGATGTCAGCTTCCAGGTGGCTCCTGGTGAGATTGTTGCCGTGTTGGGGCCAAGCGGCTGTGGTAAATCAACGGTATTGGCCATTGTAGCCGGTCTGCTTGCGCCTGACTCAGGCGAGGTCAGCTGGGACGGGCAGTCGCTGGTGAATACACCTGCTTACCGCCGCGATTTTGGCCTGATGTTCCAGGATTTCGTGTTATTTCCTCACCGCAATGTGTTCGAAAATGTGGCCTTTGGTCTGCAGATGGATGGGCTGCCGCCGGAAGAGATCCGCCAGCGGGTGAGCGAAGCGCTGGAGCTGGTCGGCTTACCCGGCTTTGAGCGCCGCGATGTGAATACCCTGTCCGGCGGCGAGCAGCAGCGCATTGCTCTGGCACGCTCGCTGGCCCCTCGCCCCCGCCTGTTGATGCTGGATGAACCGCTGGGAGCGTTAGATCGCGCCCTGCGCGAGCGGCTGGTGGAAGACCTGCGCCTGATCCTGCGCCGTATGCGCCAGACAGCCCTTTATGTCACCCACGATCAGGAGGAAGCTTTTGTCCTGGCCGACCGGGTGGTATTGATGAATGCCGGGCGGGTGGAACAGCTGGGCTCGCCTGCCGAGTTGTATAATCATCCGGCGACGGAATTCGTCGCCCGCTTTTTGGGCCTGGACAATTTACTCTCCGGCCAGCGTGGCTGCGATGCTGCCGGCTGCTGGGTGGAAACTGCCCTGGGGCGCTGGCCGGCTCCACCTGGTTCGCCGGGCGCGGTGACCGTCCTGCTCAGGCCGGATGCAGTCCAGCTGGATTCGACGGGAGAGTGCAGCCTGTCGGGGACGGTCAATGAGGTAGTATTCAAAGGACGCTCCACCCGCCTGGAGCTGGAGGCTGACGGCACCAGCCTGCACTTTGAATTTCCGTCGCGCGCTGAGCTGCCCGCGGTGGGTGAGCCAGTTTGCCTGCGCTTTTCCGCCACCGAAGCGCTCCAGATTTTCGAAGCAAGTTTCAAGGATGGATAATTTGGGGTCAGATCTACTTAAGGTGTTGAAACTCAAACCATCGGGCGAGGTGATCTGGTCCTACACCGGTCGCCGGCTGGAGCAGGTTGGTTCACGCCTGGTCCTGGAAGCTTTTTTCGACCTGGATGACCGCCAGAAGGATGGCATGATTTTTGCCAGGGGCGATCGTTTTATCGAAACCTATTACACCGATCGCTGGTACAACATCTTCAAGATTTACAGCCGCGACGATAACAGCCTGCGCGGCTGGTACTCGAATATTGCCCGCCCGGCGCAGTTTGCTGGCAGTATCGTGTCGTATGTCGATCTGGCTTTAGATCTGCTGGTATTTCCGGACGGCCGCCAGGTGGTGCTGGATGAAGACGAATTTGCTGCTCTGGACCTTCCGGAGGCTGAAAGGACCACCGCCCGCCAGGCGCTGGCAGAACTGCAGGCCAGCTTTCGCGAAACCCTGGCAGGCGGCGAAAAAAGTAAATTAAATTTGTAGATTGCTCAGAAGCCCGGTAATCCCGAAGATCTGGTCGCCGTTTGCCCACAGCCAGTAACCTGCTCCGAGTATCAGCAGGCAAAAACAACACAGAACTAAGAGGACCACGATCACGATGATCAAAGCAGTATTGGTCTTCTTCTTCGGCTCTTCCAGTAAGGGTGGAACTGGGGGCGGTTCGAAGGTATCCATAGCATTTCTCCTCAATTATTCCAAAGCCAGCCGGTCGGATCGGCGTCGGAAGCCGGTTGGTTTTAAGCCGGGCGGGTGCGGTTAGCCCTTTGCCACATCCGCAGCACCACCCAGCTGGTTAATAAAATGACGATCACCGCCAGGATCAGCGGGATGATCACCGCCAGGAGCGAAATAATCGTAGAAATGACGTCTTCGGCGATGCTGACCGGGATATTCCCCGCCCCGCCGGTGGTCGCAGTGACTGCCGGGCGCACTGCAGCGGATTTAATGGTGTGGATCGTCCCGGCGACCAGCAGGCCGGCGGCCAGCGAGAGCACGGGGTGGATGTCGGTGATCACCTTGGCGCTGGCCGCGAACGCGATCGCCCCGGCAGCCGGGCGGACGATCGTCTGGATGGCGTCGTTGACGTGGTTCACGGCCGGGATCTTATCGGCAAAAAATTCCACCGCCGAGAGCAGCACCAGCAGGCCGATGATCCAGGGGCTGGCCAGGGTATCCCAGGGTGGGTTGAGCTGGATCAGGTTGGAAAAACGCGCCAGTACGGCGACGACCAGTAAGGGAATATAGGCATTCAGCCCGGCGCTGGCCGAAAGCCCAAAAGCGGTAAATATTCCGGTAAGAATCTCCAAATTTCCTCCATGGACGGCTGGTAAAGCCGTGTCTTATTTATTATACGTGGAGATGGGAGAAATGTCGCGCCCGATCGCTGATTCTATCCCAGGTGGAACCCGTCCCAGGTGCCTGTCAGCAGGTAACGCAGCCAGTCCAGGACGGCGATTTGCAGCAAGGCCAGCCCGAACCCGCCCAATAAGGGCAGCCAGGCCTGCGCAAGGTGTTCCAGGCGGTTCTCGACCCGGAAAAGCATCAGCCATACCAGGCTGTAGATCATGGTCAGCACCAGCAGCACACCCGCCGCGCTGACCAGGGCCAGGGGGTACAAAACCAGTGGGTTTTCGGTCATCACCAGCAGGTTCAATAGGCTGGCCAGCGCCACCAGAACGCCCAGGCTGCCCAGGTTTTGCAGCGCCGGGCGCGGATCAGAATGCTTCCAGAACGTCTGGTTGAAGGCCGGGTAAAGCATACCCGCCAGGGCCAGCCCCATCCCGCTGCCGGTGAACAAACGCAGCCAGTTCTGCGGTTCATATAAACGGGGAGTTCCTGGGATCAGGTGCAGGTAGGAATTGATCCCGTCGAATGCGAAGGCTGCTGCCAGCAGGCCCAACGCGATGAGCACACTGCGCCGCGGTGAGCCTGCCCGCCGCGGCTTATTCCAGGCCTGGAAGCCGATCCCCAACACCGCCCCCAGGTACATCCCGGTGCAGCGGGCGCACAAAGGTATCTGGCGCTCACCGAGGTGAAAGCTGCGCAGGTCGATGCGGTGGCACACGGCGTAGCCGACCGCATCGGCTTTGCCCAGGATTCCCGGGGGCGTATTGACCAGCCAGCCGACCAGAAGGAAGATCACGCTGAGAATCAACAATCCGCGCAGGGTCAGGCCAGTCGTGCGGGAGACCGCAGGTTTCGAGTCCATGCCTGAATTATAGGGATTTTCACAATAAAAGCAAGCCGGCCCCGGGTGGCGCACTGGTTGGCAAAGGTCGAGAATCAGGGTATGATTGTCCTTTGTAACTCGCAAGGGAAAGACCAGTAAGGAGATAACGAATGCGTAAACTGCTGTTCCTCGGGCTGGTGCTGGCGTTAATCATCAGCGCCTGCTCACCCGCTTCGCCCACCACAGTCCCGCTGGCAACCACGGAAAGTGTGCCTACCCCGCTGCCGCCGAGCGCCACCCCGACCCCGG
>JAJZSS010000324.1 GCA_021849525.1 Chloroflexota bacterium | reverse complement strand
GTGCGAGTCCTGAAAGGCCTGTTCGGGTTGGACAGCGCCCAGCCCTCGGGCGGTGAAGAGATCATGCCGCCAATTGAAGAAATGCCGGGCGGCGGATCTGAAGAGCCCGTCCCGGTTGCGCCTCCGATCAAGGGATAGGTTTCCCTCGCTGGAGGAGATGGGTCAGGCAGGTTAACTGGCAATAAAGGTAAGACTTTCTCCCGGAAGGGGAAACCATGGGCGACTTGGATGCTAAATAGAGTTAAGCCTTCTCCAAGAAGGAGAACCAATGGGGTTCTTTGACTTACTGAGTCTGATCATCGACAACCTGGGGCGGCGTAAAGCGCGCGTCGCCCTGACTGCGGTTGGCGTGATTATCGGTACCGCAGCGGTGGTCGTGTTGGTCTCGCTGGCGATTGGCCTGCAGAAAAATGCCAATGAGCAGCTGGCCGGGATTGGTGATTTAACCCAGATCCAGGTTTATCCGGGCTATAAAGAACAAGGGCCGGGGATGGGGATGGCGGTGAGCGTGGGTGGTCCCGGTCAGCCCGATCCCAATGTAACTTTGATCACCGATGATACCCTGGCGCAGATCACCGCCATGCCGGGAGTGAGCGAGGTGATCCCGCGCGATTACCTGATGGCAGGGGGATCGATCAAGCTCGATCGCCTGGAGACTTATCCCAACTTTATCGGCATCGCAGTCAAGGATTTGAGCACGATCGGCGTGCAGGCAGCCGAAGGCACGCTTGAGCTTTCCAAAGGCAATATCGTCGTTGGGGCAATGGTGAAAAATCAATTTTATGACCCGCGCTGGCGCCCCGGGCAGCCGATGCTCGAACCGCCGGAATTGATGGGCAAAACGTTACGCCTGACGCTTTCCAAATACAGCCAGGAGGGGACAGAAACGCGTAAAGTCATCCCGCTGACCGTGGTGGGGGTCACCGCTGAGTCGCGGGGTGAGTCAGATTACTCGATTTACCTGCCGCTCGAAGACCTGGTGGCGATGAACGAATGGGCGCTCGGTAAACGGATCAACCGCAATCGGGATGGCTATAACATGCTGATTGTGAAGGTGGACGATCTGGAGAATGTTTTGGATCTTACGGACCAGATCACCAGCCTGGGTCTCCAGGCGTACACCCCGCAGTCGTTTGTGCAGGGGATCAACAGCTTCTATCTGGTCTTGCAGGTGATTTTTGGTGGGGTCGGAGCGATTGCTTTGCTGGTAGCGGCGATCGGGATTGCCAATACCATGGCAATGGCGATCCTGGAGCGCACCCGCGAAATCGGTTTGATGAAAGCCATTGGCGCCACCAACCGGGATGTGTTGAGCGTCTTTCTGGGGGAGGCTGCCGGGATTGGCTTCCTGGGTGGATTGGGTGGTATCATCATCGGCTGGAGCGCCGGGCAGGTGATTAATGTTTTAGCAATGGCCTACCTCGCCGGGCAGGCTGTCCAGACGGGTGGTGCGCCGCCTTCGATTGCCGTTTATACGCCGACCTGGCTGCCGGTATTTACTCTGGTATTTGCCACAATCATCGGCCTGGTGAGTGGACTATATCCAGCGCTGCGTGCAGCCACGCTGATTCCCGTTGAAGCCTTAAAGTACGAATAGACTTCCAGAATGCAGTAAAACAAACACGGCTCAACCGGTGTATGGTTGAGCCGTGCGGCATTCTTAACCAAAGCCAGTGGCTGCCCGAAGTCCTTCTGGAAGAACTGGAATTACTTGGTTTTGGCTTTGTTCTTCAGCGTACGGGCCAGAATCTGCTCGATCTCGTTGCTGCCGGCAGCGGGTTTCTGCTTGCTGCGGCTGACCTGCACTACGGGCTCGCGGCTCTTGGAGCGTTCCATTGCCTCGCGCAGCGCCATTTCCATCGCGGTCGGAATAGCTTCTTCCTTGGGAGCTTCTTCAGTAACTACGGCTGCCCTGGGTGCCTGGGGCTGTGTTTCCTTGACGACTTTTTCAGGTTTTTCTTCCAGCGCTTTCATGCTGAGCTTGATCTGCTTTTTCTGGCGGTTCACATTCAAGACCTGCACGTCAATTTCGTCGCCTTCCTTGACCATTTCGCCGGGATTCTTGATATAACCGTGGGTCATCTCGCTGATGTGGACCAACCCGGGGCGTTCTGCACCGATATCCACAAAAACGCCGAATTTTTCCAGGCGGGCTACTTTCCCTTTCAGGTTCATCCCTTTGGTAATTTCACGCCACTCCAGGTCGAGCGGCTTGATCATCGTCAATTCAACCCGGTTTTTCTTGGGGAAAACGCGCTTTACCCATACTTCTACTTGCTGTCCAGTAGATACAACATCTTCAACACGGTTAACCGGTTCGGTAGAGAGCTGTGAGATATGTACCACACCGGGAGTGCTGAGGCCGATATCGACGACGGCACCCGCGATGGTAGTCTTAATTACGGTCCCCGAATATTGCATCTTCCTTTTGATGTTCTCAAGTTCGGGGTTTTCTGTGTTTTCCGGGGCTGCCAGGGCTTCTGTTTCCATAGCACATTACTCCAATCAGACAAATTTCAATCCACCCAAATCGGCGGACATGCTTAAATCATTAATCCGCGGGAGACTGCACCCGCGAATGTTGATTATACCGCGCCCCATAGTTAAAGTCAAACTGACTCTGATAATTAAGTGGCTTATAAAACAAGAAGCCGCCTGAAATATTCAGACGGCTCCCTGTCGCGCAGCGGCAACCTATCGAATTACGAGGAGGGTTGCCACTGCGCTAAGTTTGGTACTATGGTCAGACATATTAGCAACACCTCCTCTTGATTAGGATGGCAAGAGAAGCAGGGTTAGCTTGCTTTTTACCCTGTGAATGTAGTATCGCATACATCCGGACAAATGTCAATGGAGATAGGATTGGTCCTGTTTCCCTGGCTCATCAAGCGGAAGGTATCCCCGGCCAGTTTTCCAGCAGATCGGTGGACAGTACCCGGTGCATCCCGGCTTCGGCAAAGCGCTGGTAGGCGGCATCCGCCTGATCAGTGTAATCGATGACGCCAGGAACGACTACCGGGGTGCTGCAATCCTCTAACAGGTAGATTTTATTAGCCAGGGCAGGGTCGCGGGCCTGGATATCACTCAGCAGGTCCTCCACCGTCCAGGCCACACAATGACTCTTCGCCTGACCGGCGATGATCACTGCGTCAAACTGCTCCACCAGGCGGAGGATCTGGTCATTCTTGCGCGCCAGCTGCTTGCCGGCACCATCTTCCAGTACTTCAGGGCCGATCGCCGAATAGCTTTCAGTGAACGGATTGGCGCCTTTCAGGATGAAATCGGCCTGTGAGGCTCGGGCAATCGTGTGGAAAAATATCGCTTCTTCAACCAGCGGCACCAGGGCATGTCCGATCCCGCCCAGCATGGAGTGGTAGGGCCAGATGGTCAGGGCGTACTTCTGGCGGGCTTCCAGCTGCTGGACGTAGTTTACCAGCTGCTCCTGCCCGTATTCCGGGTTGATATCCAGGCTGTGAGCGACTTCGGGATTGAAGCGCCAGCGCCCCTCCAGAATATCGGCTGGATTGACCAGGCTGTATGGGGTGGGGTGATTACCAGCCGCATCGATCAAGTAAATGGCATGGAAGATTTGCATTGCCTGGTGGGTATCCAGGGTGGCAGTAATCTCG
>JAJZSS010000323.1 GCA_021849525.1 Chloroflexota bacterium | reverse complement strand
GATCTATAGCTTTGTTCCGGCGGCTCGCCCAGCGCCAGACCAAGCCTGAGCGGTCTATCCGGCAAGGGATCAAGGTCGAGCGCCGGTTTGGGAGTCTCTTCTAAAAATAATGCCAGATCAGGATCTTCGGCGGCGCAGGCGACCAGGACCGGGGTGAGTATTCGCACGCCGGGGGTGTATTGCATCACGACCGCTTGTGGAAATTCAGTCGGGTCAGGCAGGGGCGCGGCTGCCTGGCAGCCCACCAGCAGCAGCGCCAGGCTGGAGAGAATTATTACCAGCGTTCGCTTGCCGCAAAAGTCATCCGCCAAACAGGCTCGCTCCGATGCTGATCAGGCCGATTACCAGGCAGTAGACCGCAAAGACCTTCAGCGACCTGTGCGTCAGGTAACCCAGCAGCCAGCGGATGGACAAATAGCCCACAAAACCGGCTGCAGCAAAACCGGGAATGAACACCGGCAGCAGCCGGCTGAAATTGGGCATGTCCAGTAAGTCCAATCCTGCCAGCAGCCCGGCAGCCAGCATAATCGGGATCGACATCAGAAAAGAAAAGCGAGCCGCCGCCGGGCGCTGCAAACCGCGCAGCATCCCACCGGTGATGGTGGCGCCGGAGCGCGATATGCCGGGGAAGATCGCCACAGCTTGCGCCACGCCAATCCACACGGAATCGCCCAGCTTTAAGCTATCCAGCTCGCGCTGGCGTTTTCCCAGGCGCTCGGCAATCGTTAGCAGGCCGGCAGTAACCAGCAGAAAGATGCCGGTTGCCAGCAGGCTGTTGAAAGCCTGCTCGACCAGGTCCTTCACCAACAGCCCGGCGAGGCCAGCCGGGATCGTTGCTGCCACGATCAACCAGCCTAACCTTGCCTGGGGATCGGCCAGCGGTTTCCCATTTACCAGGCCCAAAATCACCGCTTTTACGATCGCTACCAGGTCCTTCCAGAAATAGGCGATCACTGCTGCCAGGGTCGCAACCTGGACGAGTACATTAAAAATGAACGCCTCATCGGCAGGAATATTCCAGCCGAGCAGGTGAGGGATAATGACCAGGTGACCGGAGCTGGAAACTGGCAGGAATTCGGTCAGGCCCTGGATGATGCCGAGCAAAATGGATTGAAAGAGGGTCATGGGTTCAGGCTCGCAGGGTGATTTAGACTGACGGGGGTTCGAGCTCGGCTTCTGGTGCGCTGGCCTGGCGGGCGGCGAAGAAATCAACCGCGAATGCAGCCAGAGTTCCCGCAAAGATCGCCGCGCGTAAATCGGCCATCAGGCTGAGCAGGGTATGCAGGTTGTGGATGGAGAGCAGGGTCGCGGAGAGCATCTCGCGAGCCAGGATCAGGTGGCGCAGGTAAGCGCGGCTGAAATTACGGCAGGTATAGCAGGTACAGCTTTCGGCTATCGGAAGCCGATCCCGGGTGTAAACGGCGTTGAGCAGGTTCAGGCGCCCGGTGCGGGTCATGGCGGCGTTGTGTCGCGCCAGGCGGGTGGGCAGCACGCAATCGAAGATATCGATTCCCCGCAGCACGCCATTCACCAGCTCTTCCGGCGAGCCTACTCCCATCAGGTAGCGCGGTTTATCCTCCGGCAGGCGTGGATCGACAACTTCCAGCATGGCATTCATCTCATCCTTGGTCTCACCCACACTCAACCCGCCGATGGCGATGCCGGGTAAATCCAGCCCGGCGACGTATTCTGCCGAGGCCTGGCGCAGATCAGGGAAGACACCTCCCTGGACGATGCCGAACAATGCCTGGTCCGGACGGCTTTTGGCCTGGATGCAGCGTTCCAGCCAGGCATGGGTGCGTGCCATCGCACGCTCGTTGTAAGCCCGGTCATAGGGCAGAGCGCATTCGTCGAAGGCCATGATGATATCCGCGCCCAGGTTCTCCTGGATAGCAATCGATTTCTCCGGGGTCAGGCGGTGCAGAGAGCCATCGATATGGCTCTTAAAGGTCACGCCATCCTCATCAATTTTCCGGGTCTGGGCCAGGGAGAATACCTGGTAGCCGCCCGAATCGGTGAGCATGGGACGGTCCCAATGCATGAAGCGGTGCAATCCGCCCATCTCCGCCACCAGCTCATCCCCGGGGCGAAGGTACAGGTGATAGGTGTTTGCCAGCACCAGGCTCGCACCCAGCTCGCTCAATTGGGCCGGGGTGATGGCTTTCACGCTGGCCTGGGTGCCTACCGGCGCAAAGACCGGGGTGAGCAGATCGCCGTGGGGGGTATGAAAAACCGCAGCGCGAGAGCGCTCCTGCTGGGCTTGAATTTCGAATGAAAACAATTGGGTCAAAGTGCTGTTCCTGTTTTAATTTGGCGCAGTTCAGGCGCACCAAGGGCTGATTATACCTGTTTTATCCGCCGAATTTAGAGGCGAAGAGCGATGATATAATTGGCTGGACCGTGTAGGGCTGGGTCAACGATCGCTACTCGTCCCTGATTCTAAGTACATTAGAAGGAGTGAATTTTATGCAGCCGACCATCAAACTCGGGCCAAAGGCGCGGGCGTACATTGAACGAGATTCAGCTGTGATATCCCCTTCCTACCCCCGTGGCTATCCATTTGTCATGGACCATGGCCGGGGTACCGAAGTCTGGGATGTGGATGGGAATCGTTTTCTGGATTTTGCCGCTGGGATTGCGGTGGTGGCCACCGGGCACAGCCACCCGAAAGTGGTCAAAGCTATCCAGGAGCAAGCTGAAAAGTTCATTCACATTTCTTCGGATTTCTACCATGAAAAATGGATCGAGCTGGCTGAAAAAATCAATGCCCTGGCGCCAATGTCCGGTGAGGTGGTCTCCTTTATGACGAACTCCGGCACGGAATCGGTCGAGGCAGCCATCAAGCTGGCCCGCTACCACACCCGCCGCACAGAATTCATCGGCTTCCTGGGGGCTTTTCACGGGCGCACCATCGGATCGGTTACTTTTACCGCCAGCAAACCGGGTTACCACCGCAATTTTTATCCCCTGATGAATGGGGTTTATCATGTCCCATTTCCCGACCCATACCGCCCGATCTTGCAATCCCTCCCTGGCGAGCCCTACGGCGAGACTGTGGTCCGCTACCTGGAAGAGCAAATCTTCGGGCACCTGGTCCCGGCGGATAATGTCGCCGGCATCCTCCTGGAGCCCATCCAGGGTGAAGGCGGCTATATCGTCCCGGAGGCGTCTTTCTTCCCTCGTCTGCGCCAGCTGTGCGATAAATACGGCATCCTGCTGATTGCAGATGAAGTTCAGTCCGGCATTGGGCGCACCGGGAAGATGTGGGCAATCGAGCATTTTGGCGTCGAACCGGATATCGTCTGCTCCGCCAAAGGGATTGCTTCGGGTATGCCCCTGGGCGTGATGTTTGCCCGGAAAGAAGTAATGACCTGGCCGCGCGGCTCGCATGGCAACACCTATGGCGGCAATCCCATCTCCTGCGCCGCCGCCCTGGCGACGATCGACCTGGTCGAGAATGGGTACATGCAAAACGCCCAGGAAGTGGGGGCTTACGCGCTGGATTGCCTGCGCCAGATCCAGAAAGCTCACCCCGCTGCTGACCCGTTCCGGGTAGGCCAGCGCATGCGCGATCGGGGTGCGCATGTCGGGCGTGCCCAGCTGCGCCAGCACCGAACCATCCTGATATTCAACCATGG
>JAJZSS010000322.1 GCA_021849525.1 Chloroflexota bacterium | reverse complement strand
GAAATTGACTAATTCAGGTAAATACGCCAGCTTCTCATAGCGATAAGCTTCCAGATCTTTGAAGAACCCTGGCGTGCCGGCAGGCCTGGAGGTTATGCTCGCATCATGAATTTGTTGGTTCCAGTACGCTTGATTGGCTCTTGTCGTTGGGGCCAACGGCATGCCTGGCTTCTGCCTCATCTGCATGTTTGTTCTGAGCTCAGCTAACCAATGTTTTCTTTGTTTCCAACCAGCGTTCAAATACCATGATCGACCAGAGCCGGTGACTATGGTTGACTTTCCCATCCAGGTGTTCTTTCACCCACCTGGACACCGTTGCAGGATCAAAATATCCGTGATCCGTTATACGTTTGCTTGCCAGCAGGTCAAGCATCAAAGGCTTTAGAGGCCCGCGCAGCCAGTGTTTGATGGGAACGCTGAATCCTTCTTTGGGCTTATCGATCACCATCTGGGGTAGATACGGACGCATGGCCTGGCGAAGGATAATTTTTGTTTTTCCCCGCTGAATTTTCTTAGATGTGGGCAGGTTGACACAATATTCAACAATTCGGTGATCCAGTAGCGGCACGCGTGCCTCCACGGATGAAGCCATACTCATCCGGTCAACCTTGGTTAAGATATCATCGACCAGGTAAGTCTTGATATCAACATACTGCAGCTGCGCCAGTGGTTCTCTTTTTGAAGCCCGGGCAAATAGATCTGTGACAAAATCGAATCCATGGTTACCATTTAAATTAGCATGAAATTCGGGCGAATAGAATTGTGCTTTTGCCCCTTCATCCAAAAAGATCATCCAGCGCAAATGGCGCAAAGAGTCGGGTAGTTTCTCCCCTTCCGTCAGGCGTTTCAGTTTGTTAATCATTCCTTTTTTCGCAGACTGAGGTTGGATCCTTTCGAATACCGCAGGCATAATATTCTTGCGCAGATGCCCGGGCAGCCGGTTCAGGTAAGTTGTCGATATCTTCTGGGCAAGGTAAGTATCATACCCACCAAAGATCTCATCCCCGCCGTCGCCAGTCAAGACTACTTTGACTGCTTGCCCTGCAAACTTAGCCAGGAGATAGGTGGGAAATAAAGAAAAATCACCGAACGGCTCGTCCAGCGATCCTATTAGCAGATCAAATAGACTGCCAATATCCGGGGTTAGGATTTCTTCGGAGTGTTCTGTGTGAAAATGTGCGGCAACAGCTCTGGCATAAGGCAGCTCGTTATAGGTGTGATCTTCAAAACCGATCGAAAAAGTCTTGATCTTCTCTCCGTTGATTTGACTCATCAGAGCAACGATGGAACTAGAATCGATCCCACCGCTCAGAAAGACACCCAGAGGTGCATCGCTGACCAGGTGCTGGTGAACTGAATTTTGCATTAGCTCAAGCAGGGCTCTGACATTTCCTTGCTTATTGCTCGAAGGGGTGAGCGTTGGTATATCCCAGTATTTTTCGAGCCTTGTTGAACCATTCTTGAATACAAGGTAATGTCCAGGCAGAAGCTTTTTCACCTCTTCAAAAATTGTCCACGGACCGGGAATGTATTCCAGGGATAAGAACAGGTCAAGTGCCTTATCATCGATCCGGGTTGGTACATCTGCGTGGTGTAACAGGGCTTTGAGCTCGGATCCAAAGGCAATCTGCTGGTTATTGCACCAATAATATAATGGTTTTATCCCTATACGATCGCGGGCTAATAAAAGGGAATTTTGACCTGAATCCCAGATTGCGAAGGCAAACATACCCAGCAGGTGATCTACACACTGTTCCTGATATTCTTCATAGGCGTGTAGGATGACTTCCGAGTCGCTGTGGGTAGTAAATTTGTGTCCTTTGGCGACCAACTGGTGATGTAATTCCTGGTAATTATAGATTTCACCATTAAATATCAGCCAGATGGAACGGTTCTCATTCGTTATGGGTTGGTGGCCGGTAGCCAGATCGATGATTGCCAGCCTTCGAACCCCGAACGATGCGTAATCATCATAATAATAACCAAAATCATCAGGTCCTCTGTGAGTAAGCGACTCAGACATGCGCTGGATCGTCTCTCGACTTTTCATGCCGTCAGGTTGGACGGTGACAATGCCGCAAATGCCACACATTATCCTAGCCCTTGAAGGTCAGATTTTCGAGAAGGGGAGCAGAACCCGTAATCGGAAGGATTGTCTGGTAGATCTCGGCAACCTTTGCCAGATAATTGGCGTAGCTGAATTTTTCAATCGCAAATAATTTAGCCTGCAACCCAAGTTCTTTCCCAAATTCCGGGTTGTTTACAATCTTCAGGATGCCCTCGGCAATCCCTGCCGCTGTAGGCTCGGTTAATAAGGCAATATCAGCGGATAAAATCTTCGTATGAGCTTCAATATTGGTCGCAACAATTGCTTTCCCGGAGTTCAGATAAGAATATATTTTAAGAGGGACTGACATCCCCGAAATTCTGGGTGAGACCAATATATCTGCCAGGTTTATATAGTCAAGCGAGTCAGCAGCCGAAACCCGGCCTTTGAAGATAAAGCTGTTAAGCAAGTGCTCTTGTTGAACTTTGCTTTTATATTTTTTTATTTGAGCTCGATTCCCTCCGATCAGAATAAATACAATATTTGGATTCTGGGAGAGAATGATCTTGGCACTGGATATCAGAATATCGATGCCCTGGTATCTTTCAAAAGATCCGGTATAAACAACTGGAACTTTGCAATCAATATTTAATAATTCCCTGAGATAGTTCGCAGCTGGTTGAGTTACTGGGGAGATAGACTGGAGTGGTAGATTATCGATGATAATCGAATTCACTTCTGGTTTGATTGTGCGGATGTATTCATCCAGATCTGCGCCAATCGTGATCACGGCATCTGCTTTGTTGATAACCAGTCTTTCAACAAGTCGAAAATAAGCGATAAGAGGGGTTATTCGCCGGTAATTTGTTTGGCGTATTTGGATAGGCAGGCTGGAATGCATATCATAAACATGCCTGATCCGGAAAAGAGCCGTTAATAAGAGGGCAATATGTGAAGCCTCTTCATGAGAATGGATAATTTGATAACCGTTCTTGCTCAGTAAAACCAGCGCCTGGAGGAAGATTGCGATGTCCAACAAGATCTTCTTCCATGATGGCCCGATGGGAATCTCTTTGATGAAAGGAAATTTTGGGGTTCTGAAAATCCGGACTCCTGGTATATTAACTTCTTTACCCAGGAAATAGGTTAGCAGATCGACATGGTACCCTAATTGTGAAAGCGCGTGAATCCGCTGGTACACACTGATCGGGGTACCCCGGCTCTCAAAAAATGGTTCAGGAGCAATCATCAATATATTCGGTTTTATAATTCGGTTAGACCCTGGCACAGGAATTTCCCCTCTATATGATGCACAATGGTAATGCTACCCTTACTGTGAATCTGGTCAGGTTGATCATAGATACAGATAAATGAATCCGTCTTCGTTGAATAAGTGGACATGCTGATCAAGCGGATGGCCGGATGACCGAAAAAATTCTCAGCTTACTTCTATTTATCATTATCTGCTTTCTTTCCCCGCTTTGATCTGGATAACCAGGTACCGGCAGCCCCGGAGGTAAATGGCTTGGAAGGAAAATATTTCATCTTTTCAAGAAGCTCTTCTGCTGAATAATTTCCAGGCGAGTTGTTGACATCCATTC
>JAJZSS010000321.1:1114-3673 GCA_021849525.1 Chloroflexota bacterium | reverse complement strand
GCCACCATCCTGTTCCTCAGCCAGCAGCTGGGCAAGCCCCTGCTGACTGAGGGGCCGGCCGGGGTGGGCAAGACCGAGCTGGCGAAAGCGATCGCCGGAGCGACCGGGCGCGAGCTGATCCGCTTGCAGTGCTACGAGGGCCTGGACGAGACCAAGGCGCTGTACGAGTGGGAATACGCCAAGCAGCTGCTCTATACTCAGCTGCTGCGCGATAAGCTCCAGGATACCCTCTCCCAGGCAGCCACTTTGACCGAAGCGGCTGACCGCCTGGCCGCGGAAGAAGATGTGTTTTTTTCGATGCGCTTCCTGCTCCAACGACCGCTGCTCAAAGCCATCCTCAGCCCCGAGCCGACTGTCCTGTTGATCGACGAAATCGACCGCTCGGACGCCGAGTTTGAGGCCTTCTTGCTCGAAGTCTTGAGCGATTTCCAGGTCAGCGTGCCCGAGCTGGGCACTTTGAGCGCCGTCCATCGCCCGCTGGTGGTGCTCACCAGCAACAATACCCGTGAATTAAGCGAAGCCCTCAAGCGCCGCTGCCTGTACCTTTTCATTGACTACCCAACCATGGAACAGGAAATGGCAGTTGTGCGCCTTAAGGTCCCCGAGCTTTCCCCCAGGCTGGCCCGCCAGGCGGTTGAGCTGGTGCACAGCCTGCGCTCGCTGGATTTGCGCAAATCTCCCAGCATCAGCGAATCCCTGGACTGGGCCAAAGCCCTTTTAACTCTAAATGTCAAAAGCCTGGATCGCACTGTGCTGGAGACCACCCTCAGTATTTTGTTGAAACATGAAGCTGACCTGCAGCGCGCCCGCCGCTGGCTGCAGCGCCCGGATACCAGCGACAGATTCGACGACAGCGCTTCAACCCACGCCTCGCACTGGCAAAATTGATAACAGCTCGTCTCTGATTGTCCCGGATCAGCTTTATTGGTAAACGGGAGGTCCTGATGGAAGAACGCATACTTAAGTTCATCGCCGCCCTGCGGGCTGGAGGGGTGCGCGTCAGCCTGGCAGAGAGCGCCGATGCTTTTAAAGCCGTGGAGCACCTGGGGGTAAAACAGCGCGAGGCATTCCGTCTGGCATTGCAGGCCACGCTAGTCAAAGACTACACCAGCCTGCCGATCTTTGCAGAGCTGTTCCCCATCTTTTTCAGCGCCGGTGAGACGCCCCAGATGCTCAATGCCGCTGAAGACCTGACCCCCGAGGAAGCCGACATGTTCGCCGAGGCCTTGCGCCAGTTCAACGAGCGCCTGCGCCACATGCTGGAGCGCCTGCTCAACGGCGATCCGCTGGATTCCGACGAGCTGGAGCAGTTTGGGCGCATGGTCGGCCTGAACCAGATTGATGATCTGCGCTACCGGGAATGGATGTCCAAACGCCTGCAGAAAGCGCTCCAGTTCCGCCAGGTGCGGGAAGCGCTTGCCGAGCTGGCAGAAACCCTGGCAGAGCTGGGCATGGACCCACAGCGGGTGGAGCAGCTGGCGAAGCGGATGCAGAGTAACCAGCAGGGCCTGGAGCAGCAGCTGCGCCAGTACGCCGGGCAGCGCATCGCCGAAAATATGAGCAATCGCCCGCCTGAAGACCCCATCGAGGGGCTGATGAACCGTCCATTTAATTCGCTTTCGGACGAGGACCTGGAGCGCCTGCACAAGGAAGTCCAGCGTTTGGCGAATGCCCTGCGCACTCGGGTGGCGCTTCGCCAGAAACATGCCAAGAGCGGGCAGCTTGACGCCAAGGCAACCATCCGGGCCAATTTAAAGCATGGCAGCGTGCCCATCGAGATCCGCCACCGCGCCCGCCACCTGCAGCCCAAGCTGGTGGTGATCTGCGATGTGAGCACCTCCATGCGCTCCTGCTCCGAGCTGATGTTGAGCCTGCTGTACGCCATCCAGGACCAGATTGCCAGAACGCATGCCTTCGCCTTCATCGACCACCTGGAATATATCTCCCCCGATTTCAGTGGGCGGCAGATCCAGGATGCCGTCTCCCAGGTGCTCGTGCGCATGCCCTCCGGCTATTACAATACCGACCTGGGCTTCAGCCTGGAGAATTTCTCCAGCGACCACCTCAGCTTGGTGGATGGGCGGACGACTTTCATCATCGTGGGGGATGGGCGCAACAACTATAACAACCCGCGCCTCGAGATCTTCCGCCAGCTTGCCCGACGCAGCCGGCGTACCGTGTGGCTGATTCCAGAGCCGCCGGCGATGTGGGGCTCGGGCGACTCGGATATGCTCAAGTACGCCCCGGAATGCGACGTCATCCTGCAGGCCGGGACGCTGGCGGAATTAACCCACGCCGTAGACCATCTTTTATTGGGATAAGTAGGGGAGCATGAGAATCGGGTTGAACTGGTTGGCATTGCCTTCCAGTTCAACCCGATTTTTTATTTCTCTTTCACCGGCTGCGTATAGACTTCAACTTTCTTCATGGGGCCGCGCAGGTAGAGGTAATTCAGCTCTTTCAGGCGCGCCCCCAGCTCCTCTGAGAGCGCATCGGCGGGCATACGCCAGGTCAAATTGCCGTCTGGGCGGCCAGGGTAATACATACGGGCGGAATTAT
>JAJZSS010000321.1:638-1104 GCA_021849525.1 Chloroflexota bacterium | reverse complement strand
GCGCAGGAAGAAATCCTTTTCAGCGCCTTCAATCCGCTCATACCAGCCGCGGGTGGTGTCGTTGTCGTGGGTGCCGGTATAGGCCACGCAGTTGACCGGGTAATTGTGCGGCAGGAAGGAATCGGCCGGCCCGGTGAGAAAGCCGAACATCAGCACCTTCATCCCCGGCAGGGAGTAGCGGTCGCGCAGCTCCTCCACATCCGGGGTTATGATCCCCAGGTCCTCGGCGATGATCGGCAGGTCGCCCAGGGCAGCCTGCACGGCATCGAAGAAATGGATCCCAGGTCCCGGTGTCCACTTACCATTTTCGGCGGTTCTGGCATCCCCGGCGATTTCCCAGTAGCCGGCAAAGCCGCGGAAGTGATCGATGCGCACGATATCGACCATCTCCAGCACGGCCCGGATGCGGGCAATCCACCAGGCGTAGTCCTGGGCGCGGTGGACATCCCAGCGGTAGAGCGGGTTG
>JAJZSS010000321.1:0-628 GCA_021849525.1 Chloroflexota bacterium | reverse complement strand
GGATCGCCACCCGGGCTCGGCCGATGCGCGAATCCTGCCCGAGCCTGACGGCGCGCTGCCCCACAGCTGCCCGGTGGGCGAGAAATAATCCGGCGGCACACCGGCGACGAATGTCGGCTTGCCCTGCTGGTCCAGGTAGAACAGCTCTGGGTGCGCCCAGACATCGGCGCTGTCGTGGGCGGCAAAGATCGGGATATCGCCGACGATCTTGATCTTGCGCTCGCCGGCATGCTGCTTGAGCGCCGCCCACTGGCGGAAGAACAGGAACTGGCGGTAAGTCTGGCGCTCGATCTGCAGCGCCTGCGCCTGGCGGAAATCTGCCAGCGCCTGCGGATGGCGGTCGCGCAGCTCCTCTTCCCAGGTAGGCCAGGGCGCCCCGCCGTGGGCATCCTTGAGCGCCATGAACAGGGCGAAATCCGCCAGCCAGGCCGCCTGATCTTCCTGGAACTGGTGGTAGGCTGCGGTTTGCTCCGGGCTGGCGTGGGCGCTGAAATAAGCATAGGAGCGGTCCAGCAGGGCCAGCTTCCAGGGGATCACCGCCCCGTAATCGACCCGCCCGGCGGGAAAACGCGGCTGGGTGGCGATATCACCGGGGTCCACCAGGCCCTCGGCCCGCAGGGCTTCGGGG
>JAJZSS010000320.1 GCA_021849525.1 Chloroflexota bacterium | reverse complement strand
GTTGAAAGCTGTCCGTGAGCAGATTGCTTCCTCAATTGATTTGATTATTCACCTCGAGCGCATGAAAGATGGCAACCGCAAAGTGGTCCAGGTGACGGAAGTGCAGGGTATGGAAGGTGATACCCTGGTCTTACAAGATGTATTCCTCTACAATTACACCGCATTGCGCGATGGTCGGGTGATAGGCAGCTTAAAACCCACCGGTTTGCGCCCAAAATTTATTTCCAAGCTTAGAGCCAGTGGGATCGATCTGCCTGAAAGTGTATTTGCTAAAGGGTAACTTTGTGATTAATTGCATTATTTAATAAAGTTCATCAGCCAGTACTTAGCAAGGCAGTTATAATTTATTGGTGGTGGCTAAAAATTTGATCCACTATCCTTCAAAGTGGGACAAAAAATTTTAATGAAAAAAATCCTGGTCGCCGTGCTAGTGATTTTATTTATTGCTGGACCGGTTAGTGTTCAAAAAGCAAAGGGTGGAACAAGTCCCTCTCTCGAGAAGTCGGGATTCTCTCAAAAAGAAGATATCAGCCCATGTAAGGATCGCGTCAATATCCCTGAAGAGGAAATGCACTGGGTCTACGTCCCAGAATCCGCTTCCGAGCTGCGTACAGACCTGCAGCTGGCTTTTCTCGCCGGCCAGCTAATTTCGAATGGGGCGGTGAATGCTTCAACATGCCCGGCTGGCGGGCTGCGGGCGGATGGATACGCCAATGCCTGTGGTCTGGCTGCGGCTGCGCCACTCACACTTGAGCTGCAAAATGCTTTCGACGAGGCTATCCTGCAGGCCTGGAAGGATAGCAGCGTGCCGCCAGTTTTATTGAAGCAGATGATTCGCTACGAAAGCCAGTTCTGGCCCGGACGCTGGGGCGAATACCATTATGGGCTGGGGCATCTGACCTATTTCGGGGCGCATACCACGCTCTACTGGCGCCCGGCGTTATACCAGGATCTCTGCAGCATATCGGGGAACTGTGAAGGCGAAATCGATTACGATGAAATTATGTTCTTCCTGAATTTGATGGATGCCTACTGCCCCACTTGCGAGAACAAGATCGATATGGTTAAAGCGCAAAATAGTGTTGGCTATCTTGCGGAGGCGCTGTATGCCCATTGCGAACAAACCGCCCGGGTCGTAACGAATGCCTCCGAAATGTGGCCAAGCGCAGTGGTGGATTATCCAACCCTCTGGAAACTAACCCTGATGAATTACAACGTGGGTCCCAATTGCGTGTTTACCTCCGTGAGGGATGCCTATGATTTTGCCCAAAGCCAGGTGTCGTGGTGGGATATATCTTACTTCACCGGTGACGTCCAGTGCTCGAGGGGTATTTTTTACGCCAACCAGATTACAGAAAAGTTTTACGATTTCCCCCCAGATTAATCGCAGGCGGATCGCTCATCACTTGGGGATTTAAAACTTGAAAGCCGGCTGCGAGAAATCTCAAGCCGGCTTTTGTGTCCTTAGCCCAGGCTAACTAGATTTTTTTGATTTCGGTAAACTGCTCTTTGAATGCTCTTACCAGTGTAGGGTCAAATAAAACGCCGCTTGAATCCAGGACTAATTGTAAAGCTTCTTCTTTGCTGATCGTCTGCTTGTAAGATCGGACTGTGGCCAGGGCGTCGAACACGTCTGCGATGGCGCAAATTCTCCCACCCAGGGGGATTTCTTCCCCTTTTAGGTGGTTCGGATAGCCCGAACCATTCCAACGTTCATGGTGCGTTAAAGCGATGCTTGCGCCAATCTGGATAATCGCCGAAGCGGACCCATCCAGGATTTTTGCGCCGTCGGTTGTATGGCGCTCAATCAAGGGGCGCTCGCTATCATCGTATTTACCGCCCTCGCGCAAAAGTTGATCTGACATCATGGATTTGCCGATATCATGCAGCTGGGTGGCAAGCGATATTATCTCGTTTGTCTGGCGGTCGATTTGTGCCCCATTACCGATAATGTATGCATACTTCCGGATTCTTTCAATATGAGCTCGACAATCCCACTCCTTGATCTCGGCCACATAAGCCATCCGCACGATCAAATCGAGAGTGTCTTTTGGATTGCCCTTTGAATAATAATCCAGCATCGAATTGCCCTCTTTTGCAACTGACCTCGATAGCCCGCGCGTTTCGGAGGCCTAAAACTGCTCGTAGAATTGAATTTTATGTTCAGGAATCAGGGTAGCAAATAGACTGCAATTTGTCAAGCAATGTTTGCATTAGTGTAGACTCGTTGGGATCACCTGTGCGCCATCCGAGACGCGGCAGATATATATTTCAGGCTTCAGGTTTGTCTTGATGGAAAACCTGGCGGCCAGTTCTGCTGCAAAGGCCTGGACTTTAGGTTTTTCGACTAAATTGACCGTGCAGCCACCAAATCCAGCGCCGGTAAGCCTGGCTCCCAGGCATCCAGGGAGGCTTTGGGCAATTTCAACCATCGCATTTAATTCAGGGATTGATACTTCGTACAAATCACGCAGGCTGACATGGCATTCGTTCATGATTTGACCAAATGCCTGAATTTCTCCCTGCTGTAATAGCTGGATAGCGCGCAAAGAGCGCTCGACTTCTTCGACTACATGCCGGGCGCGTTTCTCGACCATCTTGGGTAGCTTGTGGCAAAAGCGGTTGAAATCGGCGACGCTGACATCCCGTAAGGCGCGGATACCTGGCAAGTCTTTCTTCAGAATTGTGACCGCCTCTTCACACGCCTGGCGCCGGGCGTTGTACTCGCTGCTGGTCAGCTTCCGCCGGACAGAGGTATCGGCGATGACGATCGCGATGTTTTCCGGGATGGGCAAGGTCTGCCACTCCAAGGAGCGGCAATCGAGCAGCAAGAGTCTGTCCGCCACGCCGCAGGCAGAGGCGAACTGGTCCATTATGCCGCAGTTAACGCCAACGTATTTATTCTCGGCTCGCTGGGCGAGAAGAGCCAGCTCCATGGGCGGAATAGACCAGCCTCCCAGGGCTGACCAGGCAACGGCAAAAGCCATTTCCACCGAAGAAGAGGAGCTCAAACCTGCGCCGCGAGGTATATCCGAGGCGAATACAGCTTGCATGGGTTGGATAGCCAGACCAGCTCCTTTCAATGCCCAGGCGACACCCGCCGGGTAGCGCGCCCATTCGCACAGGGGTGCACCATTGGCGTCGATTTTGGTTTCGATGCTGCTTTCGGTAAAGCTGGTCACCTCACCAAAGTCTGCTGCCAGGATGGTCGAGTGATCGCTGCCGGGCTCCGCGCCAGAAAACGCGACATAAGTCGCCCGGTCGATGGCCGCGGGCAATACGAACCCATCGTTATAATCCACATGCTCGCCCAGCAGATTGACACGCCCTGGGGCGATTGCCAGGTAGGTGGGTTCTTTCCCATATCTTTGACGGTAGGTCTCAAGGACGAAGTCTTTTGGATGCATGGTTATCTCTATCTTGGATAATTCACGGTTAATATCAGACCAGACAGTGGGTTTCTGTCTCAGATCATACCCAAATGCAGGTTGGCTCCCAGATGGCTGGGATCAAGTGCAAGAGCAGCTTCGAAATGTGATCTTGCAGAAGACAAGTCATCCAGCCCCAGATAGCCCAGCCCTTGCAGATAATGGCAATGCAGGCGGTTGCGTTCGTTCAAGTCCACGTCAAATACCAGGAAATCTGGCAGCGACACAGCAAAATAATCCATTACCACTTCATCTT
>JAJZSS010000319.1 GCA_021849525.1 Chloroflexota bacterium | reverse complement strand
AAACCTGAACATTTTGAATGATTTTCTCAATCACCCGCTGTCCAAAGATCAACAGGTCATCTATGACCAGTTGCGCGAATCGGTTGAAAACATTCAGGTACACGGCTATTCAATTATGCTGGCTGTAGGCGATGCGCATGGAACGGACGAAGAACTTTCTTCGATAGCCCATAAGCTGCGCGATCTTTACGATCCGGCAGCTTTGTTCCTGCTGGTGCAAACCCGGAGTGGTGTTCAGATGATTGCCCGCTCAAACACAGACCATATCGATGTGGGCGAGATCAGCATGGAATTCGGCGGCGGCGGGCATGAACGGGCGGCAGCAGCATTGATCCGGGATCGCGATCTGCTCGACACCCGGGCTGAGCTGGTTGAAATGCTGCCTGTATTTATTCGACCGGCTGTCACCGTCAGCCAGATCATGTCCCGCATCCCGCAGCTACTGGCACCAGAAACCAACGCCCAGGAAGCCGCCCGCCGGATGCGCCTGTACGGATACGAAGGTTACCCGGTTGTAGACGATGGGAAAGTCATCGGTTTACTCACCCGCCGGGCAGTCGACCGGGCTATCGCGCACAAGCTGAATTACACCGCGCTTCAATTGATGGAAGCAGGTCAAATTACCGTATCTGCCGACGATTCAATCGAACAACTCCAGGACAGGATGATTTCCAGCGGTTGGGGTCAGATACCGGTGGTCGATCCCAACACTCAGGCAATCATCGGGATTGTCACGCGCACCGATCTGTTGAAAACACTGCCCGGCAAGTCCCGCACCAGCGCCCATCAAAATCTCGCCACCCGCCTGGAGGCTGCTTTACCTCCAGTTCGTTTACAGCTTTTGAAAGCGGTGGTGAAGGTTGCCTCAGAGCATGGTGCGGCGCTGTATGTTGTTGGCGGTTTTGTGCGAGATCTGCTCCTGGATCGCCCCAGCCTGGATTTCGACCTGGTCGTCGAAGGAGATGCAATCCAGCTGGCGCATGCCATCGGACGGCAGTATGGCGGCAGGATCACCAGCCATGCGCGTTTCGGTACGGCGAAATGGCATACTGGTGAGCTCAGAGAGGCGCTGATTGAACGCCTTACCCTTGCAGAGCCTGGAGAAAATCAAAAAGAGGTTCATGCCAACGATATTCCGGATAGCCTGGACCTGGTAACAGCCAGGACTGAATTTTATACCTTTCCCACCGCACTACCAACCGTCGAGCGGGGCAGTATCAAATTAGATCTCCATCGGCGCGACTTCACCATAAACACCCTGGCAATCCGCCTCGATGGAGAGCATTATGGGGAGCTGCATGATTATTGGGGTGGGCTGAATGATCTGCGCCAAAAGAAAGTGCGCGTTCTGCATTCTCTTTCGTTTATCGATGATCCAACCCGGTTGCTGAGGGCAGTGCGCTTCGAGCAGCGCTTTGGATTCCAGATTGAAATCCGGACCCTGGAATTAATGACCCAGGCTTTACCACTCCTGGAACGAATCTCGGGAGATCGAATCCGGCACGAGCTGGACCATATGCTGATCGATCCCAAAGTTACTTCGATATTGGCGCGCCTGAACGAGCTTAATTTATTACAGACGATCCATCCCAAATTGACCTGGGATGCCTGGGTTGAAACCTGCCTGGCAAAACTTCAAAATCAATCACCAGCAGATTATTGGGAGCTGGAACCAGGCTCAGACCAGAATCATAATCGCCAGGCTGCAGCGTATATTTTCTGGACGGTGAGGCTGAGCCGGGTCGAAATAGCAAGTTTAGCGGAACGCCTGCGGCTCTCCGCTGGATTACGCAGGGTGTTGAATTCTGGGCGTGCGCTTTGGAAGCAGCTCACCGATCTGGCGAATCAGCCAATCAGCGAGCAGACGATATTTCTGGATGAGATTCCTCCACTGGCGCGCTATGGTGTATTCCTGGCCTGCGAAGACGGTGATTCGACCCGTATGCTCCAGCAGCATGCCCAAAAATGGACGCACATTAAAGCTTCTACAGATGGTGAAACTTTACGCCAGCGTGGACTGCCCCCCGGACCCGTCTACAAGGAAATTCTTGGCCAGCTGCGTTCAGCCTGGTTGGATGGAAAAATTCACACCCCGGCTGAAGAAGAAAAGCTGCTCGAGGCTATCCTGGCGAAACAAACCACACCCACCCGAAAAACTTCCGCTCATCAATGACTGCTGTCCAACCCGCCCAACTCGAATGGCTCCGTCAGGTGGTCATTCGGCACCTAGAATCCCGTGACCTGCCAGAACTCGAATGGGGGGGTGAATATATCCATTTCCGGCGTCTGTTCCAGGATGCCTATGAATATGCGCTTCAGGGACGCTCCATCCTGTGGGTGGCAGACCTGGAAGGTAAAGGCGTGATCGGACAATTGTTCATCCAGCTTATTAGTGGTCGCCGGGAGCTGGCTGATGGGCACAATCGGGCTTATATCTATGGATTTCGGATAAAACCTCCATTCCGACAAGCAGGCCTGGGGAGACGCATGATGAATATCGTTGAACAAGAGCTGGCCTCTCTGGGATATCATACAGTGACCTTAAACGTAGGGCAGAACAATCCAGATGCCAGGCGGTTGTATGAAAGGTTGGGATATCAGGTTGTTGCCCGCGAACCCGGTCGCTGGTCCTACGTAGATCACCAGGGAAACCGGCGCGAAGTGGATGAACCGGCATGGCGGATGGAAAAGAATCTTATCATAGCCAAAAAATGATGGTCTATGCGTTTAGAAAATTCTCATTCGTTTGTAACGCCCCTTGCATTGAATTCGCAAATATGTTAAAATCTGTGAGGTTAGTTCAGCGATATTAGATACGGAGGCATCGAAAAGTGGGCAACCCCCACTTTTCTGCTTATATCAGTCAACGACTCCAGGTGGAGAAAGAAAGAGAATGAAGAACGAATTTACGTTAGCTTTCAACGAGGTATTGGAAGAAAAACAGCTGCCCCAGAATATTGTGCTGGAAGCACTCGAAGCCGCAATGGTCTCAGCATACCGGCGGGCAGTGAACGCTTCCAATGCCCAGCAGGTTGAAGCTTCCATCGATCCGGAAACCGGCAAGGTGTTAATTTTCGCCGAAAAAGAGGTTGTGGAAACGGTTGAGGATGCACGGACGGAAGTCACAGTTCGGGATGCCCAGAAGGTGGACCCCAACGCCCAGATTGGCAGTATGGTGCTGGTAGAGACGACTCCCCGCAATTTTGGGCGTGTCGCCGCGCAGACTGCTCGCCAGGTGATCCAGCAACGCATTCGTGAAGCTGAACGAGATGCGCAGCAACGCCATTTCGCCAAACACCAGGGCGAGATCGTCAGCGGTGTGGTTCAGGCCGTTAATCCCAGCCAGATCACCATTGGGCTGGATATGAAGGCTGAGGGCGTGATGATGCGCCAGCACCAGATCCCAGGTGAACGCTTCCGGGTTCATGATCGTGTGCGGACATTATTGCTTGAAGTCAAAATGACAACCCGCGGACCACAGATCAACCTTTCACGCGCCCATCGAAATTTCCTGCGCCGGCTGCTCGAAAATGAAGTACCGGAAATTTATCAGGGAATGGTCGAAATTCGTTCAATTGCCCGCGAGCCGGGTCAGCGTTCAAAAGTAGCGGTGGCTGCCTTACAGGCAGGCGTGGATCCGGTGGGGGCATGTGTAGGCATCAAGGGCGTGCGTATCCAGGCGATC
>JAJZSS010000318.1 GCA_021849525.1 Chloroflexota bacterium | reverse complement strand
CTCTCAAAAGCCGTCACAACGTCTTCGGACACCGCAAAAGAATCGTGAGTCATCACGTTGAGCTGGCGCGCACTGGCGGTCACTTCTCCGGTCTCAGCTGCCGGGGTCGGGGTGGGAGTCGCAGCCGGCTGGCAGCTCGCCAGGAATACCAGCCCGCAGATGATTAACAGTGAGATTGTTTTATAGTTCAATCGGAACATCCAAAACCTCCTGAGTTCTTTCGATACGATTAAGCAAACAAACAAAGCCGGCTGCCGGCTAGGCGAGGTGATCCAGGGAGTCCGGGTCACCGTGCAGGATGGTACACAACAGCAGTCCCCGGCGCAGGTGGATAGTGGCGTGCTCGCCCAGCAAGACATTACTGACGCCGCGCGTCGCGCCGAGTGGGAGATCCTCATCCTGTAATGAGTATTCCAATCCCTGGGTGATTACGCCATCTGCGGTACCGCTGAGAGGGATGAGCGATATGGTATCCCCTGGGTCGCCGTGCAGGTCAAGGCTCTCGCCGCCACGCAGCAAGCGCAGCTCCTGCCGCCCGTCAACCAGGCGCACGTCCAGGGCTTGCAGGTCCTGGGCTGCCAGGAGCAGGAAGCTGGCAATCGTCTGGTCCCAGCGGGAGCCGGCTGCGCCCAACACCCATACATCGCGGCAGCCGCGATCTCTGGCAAAACGCAGGGCTAACTCCAGGTCGGTGAAATCCTTGCGAATATCGTAGCGCAAGATCTCTACCCCGGCCGCTTCCAGCGCGGCCAGGGTGGGTGGCGTGATCGAATCCAGATCGCCCACCAGGATATGGGGCAGCAGATCCAGCGCCCGGAAATACTCCGCTCCGCCATCGGCGGCGATCAACAGATCCTCCGGTAGGATCAGCTCTCGAACATATTCCGGCTCGCTCAGCCGGCCGCCGGCGATGATCACAGCACGCAAAATAAAACCCTCCTGCAGGCGGAGGAGGGTAGTGGTTGAGATGAGTGCGATTCCTCCGCCGGCATTATCCGGATCAGGTCCCCGGGTCGAGGGCTCCCGGCCCTCCTCTCAGCCCGGCAACACCGGGCTCCCCGTGCAAAATGTAGATTGTTAAGATTTTATCTTGGGCGAAGATATCCGTCAAGCCAATAAATGGACAGCTTTCGTGCGGATATTGACCGGTTGTGAATAACAATTATTCAACGGATGAAAGTTCTTATCCAGGATAGATGGACGATCGGATGAAGAGCAAAACGTAATCCTGTGAAGCCAAACAGCTCCAGACCTTACCGCACGCGGCGTTTCCACTCTTCGCGGAATTGGAGCTGGCGTGGGCTGGCGCCGGGCTCCAGGCTTAGAAAATCGATCAACAAATGCTGGAATTTGCTCGGCTCATCCAGCATTGGAAAGTGACCGGTTTGCTCAAAAGTCATCCCATGGATGTTCTCAGGTAATCCCACCAGGCTTTCCGGCGGCAACGCCTGCACAGCCAGGTCGTTCTGGCCCCAAACGAGCAGGCAATTTGAAGTAAGGCGATCCAGGAGCCGGGGCAGGTTCATTGCCTGCAGATCCTCCAGTGAGCGCCGGATGGCCGCTGGGTCGGCTTTGGGGGCTTCCAGCCGGGCGGCATTCCCGTCCAGGCTGCGCTCCAGCAGCCATTCTGCCAGGTCCTGGGGTTGGGAGGTATACAGGCGGGGATTGATCGATATCGTTCCTTCAGGCAGGCCCACCGCCAGCACCCGGTCCACCTGGTGCGGCCGGTGAGAAGCGAAGAGCAGACTCACCAGCGCCCCCAGGCCGTGCCCCACCAGGGCGATTTTCCCGATCCCCAGCTCATCCAGGAAAGCCGCCACCAGACCGGCCTGCTGGGCCAGACTATACCCAGCCGGGTGTTTACTGGTTGCGCCAAAGCCCCACAGGTCCAGAGCATAGGCGCGGTACGACCCGGCTACAGACTGCATGGTAGGCGCCCAGTAGCGCCAGGAACCCACCCAGCCGTGGAGAAAGATCAGCGGGCGCCCCCGGCCCAGGACCTCATAATGAACGATCTCATCTTGCAGGATTACTGCGCTCATCCGTGTTCGCTGCTCGCTTTTATCTTTGATCAGTCTCTAAAATCGCTCTGACCCGCTGCAGCAGATTATCCGGTGAAAATGGCTTGACGATATATTCCACCGCCCCCAGCTGCATCCCCTCATAAACTTCAGCTTCCTGTCCCTTGGCGGACAAAAACACAACCGGGATCGCCGCGGTCAGGGGCTGCTCTTTCAATCTGCGACAGGCTTCGTATCCAGACATGCGCGGCATGCGTACATCCAGCAAGATTAAATCCGGTGGATTGGCCTGCGCAGCCTGCAAGACTTCCTCGCCATTGCTGGTCGCGATTACTTCGTAGCCGGCGAAGCGTAATGCAAACGCGACCAGGTCGCGAATGTCGCGCTCATCATCGGCGATCAGGATCTTTGCCATTGTAAATTTCCTTTTGAAGTTGCTTCATTGAAAGCCTGTTCTTGCCCCTCAACTACCGGCAGCGTGAATGAAAAGGTACTGCCCTTGCCCGGAATTCCCTGGCTTTCCAGCCAGATGCGCCCACCCTGCATCTGCACCAGGCTCTGGACGATGGAGAGACCCAGCCCGGTGCCAGAAACACCCAGGGTCAGCGGGTTTTCACCCCGATAGAAACGCTCGAAGACACGCTCTTGCTCATCTGGCGGAATTCCCAGCCCCGTATCCATCACATCCACCTGAATTTCAGCCTGGCGAGCCATGGCGCGCACCTGGATGCTTCCGCCTTCAACATTATATAGATAGGCATTATCCAGCAGGTTTTCCAGCACCTGGCGGACGCGTTCCACGTCTCCCCAGGCACGCGGCAGGTCTAAGGGGAAGTCTTTGTGCAAATGGATGGATTTCCGCTCTTGGGCGGCGCGTTGTTCGATCACAAGTAAGGCATCGCTTACCAACCTGTCCAGATCGAGTGGTTGGGGTAAAAGCTCGATGCGTCCAGATTCGATCCTGGAAATATTGAGCAGGTCGTCGACCAGCACAGTCAGGCGATCAGTATTCTCGCGCACCACTTCCAGGAAGTGGGTTTGCCTGTCGCTCAGGCTGCCGGCTGCGCCCATCAGCATGATTTCAACATACCCTTTAATGGAGGTCATCGGCGTGCGCAATTCATGGCTGACGGTGGCGACAAACTCGGATTTCAGGCGGTCGACTTCTACCTGATGGGTAACATCCTGAAAGATGGAAACCGTGCCCAGGAAATCGCTGCGCAGGCTGACCGGAGCCAGGCGGACTTCGACCACCCGCCCATTTTCAAGGTCGAGCTTCTCAGCAAAGGCTTCTCCGGTCTGGGCGCTCGCTGGCTCTTGCGACCAGTACTGGATGGTATCGATCCAGGCCTGGGCGACCCTGCCAAACATGCCCGAAAAGTGCTCCAGAGATTTACCGAGCACCTGGCTGCGCCGTAAGCCCACGATCTTTTCGGCTGAGGCATTAAATAAGGTGATCTTCATCTGGTTGTCAGTTACCAACACGCCATCTGCAACTGCTTCCAGGATGGCCTGGGACCGGCTGGTGGCAATCTGCTGGTCACGCAGCATCCCTCCCAACCCTTCCGCCTGGTCGCGGATCAGGCTGTACAGCTCGGCGTTGTTGGCGGCAACGGCAATCTGATTGGCAGCCGCCTGAGCCAGCTCGCGGTGCCCGGGGGTGAAATAGCCTGC
>JAJZSS010000317.1 GCA_021849525.1 Chloroflexota bacterium | reverse complement strand
GGGCGCGGCAGGCGGCTGAGCTTGCCGAGCACATACCCGGCGATGGTATCGTAATCCGGGTCGACCAGGTGCAGACCGAGCTGCTCGTTCACTACTTCGATCAGGGTCAGCCCGTCAATGCGGAATGATCCATCCGGCAGGGGCTCGATTTCCGGGACAAACGCATCGAAGGGATCGCTAACCTCGCCCACGATTTCTTCGAGCAGGTCTTCCAGGGTCACCAGGCCGGCAGTGCCGCCAAATTCATCGAGGACGATCGCGATATGCTGGTGCTGGGCGCGGAAGGTCCGCAGCAGGGCATCGACCGGTAATGAATCAGGGACAAAGATAGGCTCGCGGACAAAATCGCGGGCGACCGCGCCGAGGCGATCTTCACCCTGCAGCGCAGGCAGCAGGTCTTTGACATGCACAATCCCCAGGATCTGGTCCAGGTTGTCCTCGTAAACCGGGAATTTAGTGTAAGTTGATTGGGTGGTGAGAGAGATAATGTCGATCAACGGGGTATCGGCTTCGACAGCTTCGATCTCAGTGCGCGGCATCATCACCTGGCGCACAACCAGCTCGCCAAAATCGAAGACGGCATGCAGCATCTGGCTTTCTTCTTCTTGCATGACGCCCGATTCCGTGCTGGCGGTTACCAGCATTTTCAATTCTGCAACCGAATGAACCAGCTCGTGACCAGTGGCAGGATTAACCCCGACCAACCGCAGCAAGAAGTTACCGGTCCCGTTGAGAGCCCAGATGGCGGGTTTGAATATCCGCTCCGCCCACAGGGTCGGTTTGGCGATGAACAGGGAGGTCTTTTCCGGGTCCTGTAAGGCGATCGATTTTGGGGCAAGCTCGCCGACAACAACATGCATGAAAGTGATCAGGGCGAAAGCGATCCCGGCGGAAATGCTGTGGGAGACTCCGGACTGGACTGCATTGGGAAAGAGGGCCACAACCGGATGAATTATGTGCGCCAGGGCTGGCTCGCCGATCCAGCCCAGACCCAGGCTGGCGAGGGTGATGCCAAGCTGTGTGGCAGCGATGACGCGATCTGGATTCTGGATGGCTTTTTGGACGGCTTCAGCCGAAGCATTGCCGTGAGCCACCAGCTCCGCGATGCGTGTGCGGCGCACGCTGACCAGGGAAAATTCCGCCGCGACAAAGAATCCGTTGGCGAGAACCAGCAGGAAAACCGCAACAAGGCGGAGAAGATCACTGCCCAAAGTGGCTTCTGGCATGGAAGGTGTCGTTTGACCTCTCGGCTTACTGGCGGGTAATCACTGCGGCGCCATATCCCACCACCTGGTGAAAATCGCCGGTCACATCCCCTGAAGTGGCATATTGCAGGATCTGGACATGATTGGCGCCCAGCTCCTGGGCTGCCCACAGGACAACCGCCACTGCTCCTCGCCCACAGGCGAAACCCTGCCCTTCTTCTTCGGCGTGCAGCACTGCCAGCGGGTCGAAGGCTGCGATCCGGCGCAGCATTTCGCGGTCCAGGCTCTCGGCAGCCGCCTGCGGGTAAAAGTGAGAAAGGTCCGTGCTGGCAACCAGCAGTGCTGAGCGTTTCTGTAATCCACGCGCCAGGCTAAGCCCCAGATTTTTCAAAGGCAGGGGATCCAGCTCGCGGACCATCAGGGGAAGCAGGGTAAATTCAGCGCTGAGAGCGCGCTGCAAGAAGGGCAGCTCGATTTCAAGAGAATGCTCCGGGTCGCGCCCCACTCGCAGGATTGGCTCAGTCTGGGCGTGTTTTAATCTGGCATCCAGATCATCCAGAGCCTTGTGGTCGATGGGGATCTCGCCCAGCGGAGTGCTGTAAGCCGAATGGGCTGATGTGAGAAAGGCATCGGTGTATGGGTAGTGCATGGGCGAAACCACGGCTACCACTTCTGGCTTCAGGTCGCGCACAGCCGCGAAGCCATAGCCTGCCACCGGGCCGGAGTAGCGGTGCCCGGCATGCGGGACGATGATCGCAATGATCTCACCGGGAATTTCAGGCAGCTGCGCCTGTTTGATATAGAAATCAACGCTTTCGGCCAATTCCTGGGGATCATCCGGATACCACCTGCCGGCGATCGGGGAAGGCCTGGTACCCAATTGAGTTTGCATGGCTGCCTCTACTCACTGATTCCCGCTGATTCAGGCGGGCCTGGATAGGACAAGTTGCCTGGCGCAACGGATGGATTCTATTTTGATTGTAGCATATTCGGTGAATTATGCTACCAATGAGGCTTTGATCAGAATAGGGTACAATAAGCCGCGATTATCCCGTCCTCTGTCCATGGGAGAACTGCTATGTCCTTGAAAATCGAGCTTGAATACTGCAGAGTCTGACACTATACCGACCGTGCCATCAGTTTGATGGCAGCGTTGTTGAAGCAGTACGAAACCGATATCGAACAAATAAATCTTATACCTTCCAGCGGGGGGCGATTCGAGCTCAAGGTAAATGGCCAGTTGATCTACTCAAAATTAAAAACTCAACGCCATCCAAATCCAGGTGAGATCGGTGAATTAATGGATAAATTTCTTCGGGAGGAATTATGACAATGGGGAAGACAAAAGGCAGGGTGTTTTCCGGGGCGCGGCCCACAGGCCGCCAGCATCTGGGCAACTATCTGGGCGCGATCCAAAATTATATTGCTCTGCAAGAAGATTATGAGTGCGTGTACTGCATCGTTGACCTGCATGCTTTGACCACCGTGGAAACCACGCAGGAGCTGCGCCAGAACACCTACGAGATGGCCCTGGATTGGCTGGCAGCCGGCATCCGCCCGGAAGATGCGATCATCTTTGTGCAATCCCATGTACCGGAAGTGACCGAGCTGCACACGATCCTCTCGATGGTAGTGCCCCTGGGGAAATTAACCGACTTGCCCACTTTCAAAGAAAAAGTCCGCCAGCACCCAAACAATATCAACTACGGGCTGGTAGGTTACCCGGTGCTCATGGCAGCAGATATTATCCTTTATAAAGCCGATACGGTACCGGTGGGTGTGGACCAGGCGCCGCACATTGAGTTTACGCGCGAAGTAGTTCGTTCTTTCAATTACCGCTATCAGACCAACGTGTTGGTAGAACCAAACATGAAAGCGACCGCGGTGCCGAAAGTGATGGGTATCGACGGTCAGAATAAGATGAGTAAAAGCCTCGACAACCATATCGAGCTGGCTGCCACCCCGGAGGAGACGACCCAACGGGTGATGCAGATGGTCACCGACCCGCAGCGGGTCCGCCGCACGGACCCGGGCAACCCGGATGTGTGCAACGTCTTCTCGATGCACAAGATCTTTTCCACTCCGGAGCAGGTTGCCGAGATCGATGTGGAGTGCCGGCGGGCGGGGATCGGCTGCGTGCAGTGCAAACAACTGTATGCTAAAAATCTCAACACCAACCTGGCGCCTTTCCGCCAGCGCCGGGCTGAGTTCGACCAGAAGCCGGACCAGGTGTGGGATATTCTGCATGCTGGACGCGACCGGGCGAAAGTGATTGCCAGCCAGACCATGCGCGAAGTTCGCCAGGCCATAGGTTTAGCCGAGTAAATCCCGGCTTGCCGAGTAAATCCCGGCTTGCCGAGTAAATCCCGGCTCGCCGAGCAGGATTCAGCTGGCTGAGTAAGGGTATAACCGTAGATGCGAGTAGTGCTGCAAAGGGTTCGCCTGGGGCGGGTGAGTGTGGATGAGCAGAGCGTCGCTCAGATCGAGCGC
>JAJZSS010000316.1 GCA_021849525.1 Chloroflexota bacterium | reverse complement strand
TCCAGAGCATGATCTGGTCTTGCAGATTACCACACCGCCTCAACGCGAGGCTGTCGAGGGATACCTGGCTGATGCCGCCAAACAGGGTGAAGTGGAGCGGATGCGAGAAGATCGCGAGAAGACCGGGGTCTTCACCGGTGCATTTGTGATCAATCCGCTAAATCAAGAAGCTGTCCCGGTGTGGGTGGCAGATTATGTGCTTCCGGGTTACGGTACTGGTGCAGTGATGGGGGTTCCTGCCCACGACAGACGTGATCTTGAGTTTGCCCAAAAATATGATCTGCCAGTTCGTACAGTCATCCATCCCCTGGAAGTGGATCAGGAACAGCCTGCAGAGACAGCTTACGCCGGCCCGGGTAGAATGGTCGATTCGGGCGCCTATTCAGGGTTGTCCAGCCCGGAAGGGACGCAGGCAGTGGCATTTGACCTGGCGCGCCAGGGAGCCGGCGGCTGGAAAATCCAATATCGGATGCGCGACTGGTTGATCAGCCGCCAGCGCTACTGGGGCACGCCCATCCCGATTCTGTACTGCGCCAACTGCGGCGAAGTGCCCGTGCCTGAGGACCAGCTGCCTGTATTATTGCCCGAGATGAGTGATTTTAGCCCGGATGGCAGTGGCCGTTCACCTTTGGCGAGGGTGCCTGGGTTTGTCAATACCACCTGTCCCGAATGTGGTGGGCCTGCCGAGCGTGAAACAGATACCATGGGCGGATTTGCCTGTTCTTCCTGGTACTTTTTGCGCTTTACCAGCCCTAAGGAAACCGAGCGCCCCTTTGATCCTCAGGCCATTACCTATTGGATGCCTGTGGACCTGTATGTTGGCGGGGCTGAGCATGCAGTCTTGCACTTACTGTATGCGCGATTCTGGACCATGGTCCTGGCAGATGAAGGCTTGCTCCCCTTCCGGGAGCCATTCGCTCGTTTGCGCAATCAAGGTCAATTAATGGGCATGGATGGCGTGCGCATGTCTAAAAGCCGGGGCAATGTCATCACCCCCGATTCCATCGCTGCCAGCTTTGGCGCGGACGCGCTGCGCATCTACGAGATGTTTATGGCGCCTTTCGACCAGGATGTGGGCTGGACTCAGAACGGGATTCAAGGATCGTCCCGGTTTTTAAACCGTGTCTGGACTTTATTTCAAGACTCGTACGCTGGTTCCCAGGCTGCCACTCAGAGTGACCCGGACCTGGAGCGCGCCATGCACCAGGTTGTCCTCGATGTAACCGGGCGGATCGATGATTTCCGCCTGAATACGATGGTCGCAACCTTGATGGAATTTACAAATTTACTGGGCGAGCACTGGCGCACCGGCAGATGGCAGACAAAAACCTTCCACCAGGCATTGAATGTATTTCTGGTTTTGTTGGCGCCATCCGCACCCCACCTAACGGAGGAGATCTGGCATTTGACCAGGCACTCAGACAGTATCCACCAGCAGCCCTGGCCGGAAGCTTCGGCGGAGCTGGCAGCGGTGAACAGGGTCGAGCTGCCTGTCCAGGTGAATGGCAGGCTCCGGGCTACGATCTGGCTGCCGGTCAATGCCCCTGTAGAGGAAGCCCGGGCGGCGGCAGCTGCAGATCCAAAAGTCCATCAATTCCTGCAACACGCCCGGATCGAAAGAGTGTATTATGTACCTGACCGGGTGATCAACTTCATTGTAAAGACAGGAGTGTGAGTGAATGTCATTTCGCTGTCCACAATGCAAAACGCTTACCAGTCTGGATATAACCAACCGGATCGAGCTGCCTCCAGACAGCCGTTCGGAAGAAATTACTTTACAGGTTGTCGAATGTACTGCATGTGGATTTGGTGGACTGGCAGTATACGAAGAGCCTCGTCATGGATTTTTGGAGGCGGATGATTGGGCGCATATCGGATACTGGGTTTCTAAAGATGCCGTGGAATCGGTCAAGTCAGCCATCCGGTCCTGCCCAAATCCATATGACTCACACTGCGCCTGCACCGTTCATTCCAGCCTCAGCCAGAAAGATGTCCACGGCGTGTGGAAGGGATTGTTGGAGATGGAGCGCGGGCATACGTTCTTGATGCGCATGGCGGTCGCAGAATGAGCCTGCCACCCATAGCCCTGGCAGCTACCTGGAACCCGCGGGGTGAGATTGGTCGGCTGGAACGTCTCCTGGATCGCCTCCATCAGGCTTATGCAGCGCTCTATATTTCCCTCCCCCCACAGCCTGACCATCCCGCTGATCAGATTGACTTGCTGGATCGCCTGGCAGGGGATACGATCGAATGCTTCGTCAACCCGGATTGGTCCTGGGGTCGATATACGGCACTCCGCCTGGCTATAAACAGTAGTGCTCCCTGGATCCATTACGCCGACCTGGATCGCCTGCTGCGGTGGATGGAGCAGCATCCCTCAGAATGGCTGGAGACGTTAGCCCGGATCCAGATTTGTGATTATCTGGTCATCGGTCGTACTCCCGCCGCCTATGCAACCCATCCGCAAGCCCTGGTTCAAACCGAAGCCTTGAGCAATGCCGTGATTTCCTCCCTGGTTGGCCAATCGATGGATGTAAGCGCCGGATCGAAAGGCTTCAGCCATCGGGCTGCCAGTTATGTGGTGGAGCACACTCATCCCGGGCACGCCCTGGGAACGGACGGTGAGTGGACTGTATTGTTGAAGAAAGCCGGATTTCAGCTGGGCTATGTGGAAGTTGCTGGCCTGGACTGGGAATCCGCTGACCGTTACCAGTCCCAGGCTGCGGATTCTCACCGCCAGAGACAGGCCGCAGATGCTTACGATTCGGACCCGGAGAATTGGGCCAGGCGGGTTGCTGTAGCAGAAGAGATTATCCGGTTGGGCTTTCAGACTGCTGCCCGGGAAATTCAAGTTATCGATCCGGTCTCGGCGGAATCTTAAAGAGTGAGTATAATCGCCCGAAATGCGTTGAAAATGGAGTATCAAAGAGAATGGCAGACAATACTGGTTACAATCCTGCAGAAATCGAAACCAAATGGCAAAACCGCTGGGAGGCAGATGGGCTGTATCACTCAAATATCGACCACAGCCGCCCAAAATACTATGCATTGACCATGCTTCCATACCCATCGGGCGATCTGCATATCGGTCACTGGTATGCCATGACCCCCAGCGACGCCCGGGCTCGCTTTATGCGCATGCGCGGCTACAATGTTATGTTTCCGATGGGTTTTGATGCCTTTGGTTTGCCGGCTGAGAATGCTGCCATTCGCAACAATATCCATCCCAAAAAATGGACCTTTGCCAATATCGAGCGCATGCGCGGCCAGCTCAAGAGCATGGGCGCCATGTTTGATTGGCGGCGGGAAGCCATCTCGGCTGATCCGAAGTATTACCGTTGGACGCAGTGGTTCTTTTCCCAGCTGTACAGGCACGATCTGGCTTATCGCAAGATGTCCCCGGTGGACTGGTGCCCGAACTGTAATACCACCCTGGCACGTGAGCAGGTATGGGGTGAGGACCGCCACTGCGAGCGCTGCGGCACGCCTGTAATCAAGAAAAATCTGAACCAATGGTTCTTCCGCACCACCCAGTACGCTGATGAGCTTCTAGATTTCTCGCACACAGACTGGCCCGAGCGCGTCCAAAGCCTGCAAACGAACTGGATTGGGCGATCAGAGGGCGCTTCGGTTGTCTTCCACACTGTGCAGGGGAATCCGCTGGAGGTTTTCACCACCCGGCCCGATACTTATTGT
>JAJZSS010000315.1 GCA_021849525.1 Chloroflexota bacterium | reverse complement strand
TTCCGATCTTCATGTATGGCAGCTCGGTGACGATGATCCGGCTGCGGCCGCGTTCCATTTCTTCGATATGGGCACGCGCCTGGACAGTCACTCGCCCTCGACCGGTCCCATAAGCTGAATGCAGCGCGTCTTCATCCTCGCCCTGAATAATGATCCCACCGGTTGGAAAATCCGGTCCCTGAACGAATTGCATCAGGTCATCCAGGGTAATATCATCCAGCTTTTCCCAATGTCCGAGCATATAAACCAGGGCGTCAACCACTTCACCCAGGTTGTGTGGGGGAATACTGGTAGACATGCCTACTGCAATCCCGGTTGCTCCGTTGACCAATAAATTAGGTATGGCTGCTGGCAGCACATCCGGCTCGGTCAGGGTCCCGTCGAAATTATCCGAGAAATTCACCGTGCCTTTTTGAATATCGGCGAGCATGTCCACTGCAGCGTTGGCAATCCGCGCTTCGGTATAACGCATGGCTGCCGGGGGATCACCATCGACGCTGCCAAAGTTGCCCTGTCCATCGACCAGGAGGTAGCGCATGGAAAAATCTTGCGCCATTCGTGCCATCGCTTCGTAAACAGCCATATCTCCGTGGGGGTGATATTTCCCCAGCACTTCGCCAACGATACGGGCAGATTTCTTATGTGCGCTGTCGGGTCGTAGCCCCATATCATACATCGCATAGAGGATGCGCCTGTGCACAGGTTTCAGCCCATCCCGCGCATCGGGCAAAGCTCGTGCCACAATAACACTCATGGCATAATCCAGATACGCCTGCTGCATCTCACTATCAATATTAATCTTTTGTACCAGTCCGATTTCCATGCGCTGCTCCTCATCGATTCAGAACGTGAACGATTGCAGAGACCATTCTGAATTTCTGGAGTATCTTAAGGCGAAAATGGTGAAACGTCAACCCGGATTGGATGAGACCCGCAGGGCAATGCGGTCCACGGCAGCGCGTGATAGAATCAATCTCATTCATGCCACACAAGGACTCGTGATGAATCTGTCTCCTATCACCCTCACCGGACGATATGTCCAATTAGTTCCACTGCTGCGTGATCATGTTCCAGAGCTGGCAAGAGTTGGCTCAGATCCAGAAATATGGAAGTATATGCGCTATGGAGTCGTCGATACCGAGCAAAAGATGTCAGCCTGGGTAGAAGAGCTGCTCCGTCTGCAGGGAGAAGGCAGCGACCTGCCCTTTACGGTGGTCCATCGCCCCTCCGGACGGTTGGCAGGGGCAACCCGTTATTTGAATATCAGCCAGGCGAACCGGTCGGTGGAAGTTGGCGGAACATGGTATGGAATCGCCTTTCAACGCACCGTGGTAAACACCGAAGCAAAATTTTTATTGCTGCAATATGCTTTTGAAGAATTGGATTGCATCCGGGTGCAGTTAAAAACAGATCTGCAAAATGTTCGGTCGCAACGAGCGATCGAAAGGCTGGGTGCCTTCCGCGAGGGGGTTCTGCGCAATCACATGATCCTGCCGGATGGGTCACTGCGCAGTTCGGTAATTTACAGCATCTTGCCTGAGGAATGGCCGCCAATAAAGTCCAGGCTATCCGGGTTGATTAATTCCAGAGATAATATCCATTAATAACAAAAAACCGCTGGAGATAATACTCCAGCGGTTTATACCTTACTGAGTTGCTCAGTCGGCCAGGCTTAACTCGATATCTGCCAGGCCATCATCGCCGCCCGTGGATGGTCCGGAGCCGGTAACTTCGGCCATCCGGCGAGCTTCTAATTCCTCACTGAAACGTCCATGGACAAAGCCTGTCCCGGCTGGGATTAGTTTGCCAATGATGACGTTCTCTTTCAAACCGAAGAGCGGATCTTCGGTCGCTGCAATTGCTGCTCCAGCCAGTACTTTGATCGTGTGTTGGAAGGAGGCTGCAGAGAGGAATGAATCGGTGCTCAGTGATGCCTTGGTAATTCCAAGCAGGATATCGATGTAGCGAGCAGGCCGCTTGCCATCTGCCAGAAGCTGTTCATTGATCCTTTTGAGCTCCAGGTAATCTACCAGATCGCCGGGCAGATAGTTGGTATCGCCAGGACGAGTAACCTGGACTTTCGAGAGCATCTTACGAGTAATCACCTCGAAGTGCTTGTCGTTGATGTTTTGTCCTTGCGAGCGGTAGACTTTCTGCACCTCGGTCAGCAAATAAATCTGGGCTGCGGTGCGTCCCTGAATGCGTAAGATCAAGTGCGGGTTCAAAGAGCCTTCTGTCAAAGGCTGTCCGGCGGTAACTTTGTCGCCATCCTTGACCAGAAGCCGGGATGTGCTGGGGATTTCATATTCAGTCTCCTGGCGATTCTCGTAGGAAACGATCACTTTATTATTCTCCAAACGAGCCCGTCCGGTATTCTGAGCAACAATAGTAGTCTTCTCACCCAGGTAGGCGATCACATCACCTGCAGCCACTTCGCTGCCGTCTTCAACGGTCAGCGTCCAGCCTTCAGGGAGATCGTATTCGTCACTCACCATTTCACTGTAAACTACATGCGCCAGACGTAAATCGCTGTAGCGGTCTGATTGCATGATATGTACAGTACCGCCAAGCTCGCTGACTACAGCTTCACCCTTGGGGGTGCGGCGGGCTTCAAACAGCTCTTCAACCCGGGGGAGACCGGTCGTAATATCGCCTCCGGCAGCAACGCCGCCGGTATGGAAAGTACGCAGGGTTAGCTGGGTGCCAGGCTCGCCGATGGACTGGGCTGCTACGGTGCCGACAGCCGATCCGATATGGACCATTTGCCCACGCCCCAGGTCAAGCCCGTAGCATTTGGCGCAGATACCGTGTTGAAGCTCACAGCTCAAAGGTGAGCGTACTTTGACTTCCTGAATGGTAGTACCCGTGATCCGGCGCACCCGCTCGTGATCGAGTGGATCATCCCGCTCGGCCAGAATTTCCCCGGTTTGGGGATCGACAACTCTTTCCGCAACCAGGCGACCATATAACCGGCTGCCGAAGGATTGCCCGGCGACATCATCGCTGCGGTTGATGATTAAACCTTCCAGCGTGCCGCATTCTTCGTCGTTGATAATCACATCTTGAGCCACATCCACCAGACGGCGGGTCAGGTAACCCGCATCTGCCGTACGCAGCGCAGTATCTGCCAGACCTTTCCGAGCGCCATGGGTCGAAATAAAGTATTCCAGCGCATTCAAGCCTTCACGGAAATTGGAGCGAATAGGCAGAGGAATGATCCGGCCGGATGGATCGGCCATCAGACCGCGCATGCCAGCCAGCTGCGAGATAGGGCCGAAACCACCTTTTGTCGCGCCGGAGATTGCCTGCGCAGACAGGTTGCCGTTCGGATCCATGGCTTTCTTGACCGCTTCGGCAACTTCGTTCGTCGTGCGCTGCCAGATATCGATCACCCGTTCGTTCTGTTCCTGGTCGGTGAGCAGTCCTCGGCGGAAATCCCGTTGGACGGTATCCGCTTCGGCCAAAGCACGGTTGACAATTTCGACCTTTTCTTCAGGAATGGTGATATCTGATACCGCCAGTGAATATCCCGAGCGAGTGGCATAGGTAAAACCAATGTCCTTGATCGCATCGGCGATATCCGGGGTTTCCTCTTCGCCGCAAACTTCATAAAGCGTGCCTACCAGATCCTTCAGACCACCTTTGTCAAGTGTTTCGTTAACAAACTGCATCGTCGGTGGGAGGATTCGGTTGAAGAGAATCCG
>JAJZSS010000314.1 GCA_021849525.1 Chloroflexota bacterium | reverse complement strand
CCATTTCCGGGGCTTCGAGGCGTACTGGGCTGTTCCTGCCGGGGAAGCGACGGCAATCAACGGGAAATGGGTCAAAGGTCCGGGGCGCGAGCTCTTCCGCGCCATCGAGAAAGCCCTGGGAGCGACGCCGATCATCGCTGAAGACCTGGGGCTGATCACGCCGGAGGTTGAGGCGCTGCGCGACGAACTGGGCTACCCGGGGATGAAGGTGCTGCAATTTGCCTTTGGCGGGAAGGCAGATCACGCTTACTTACCACATAACTATGAGCGCAACTGCGTGGTGTATACGGGCACCCACGATAACGATACCACGCCGGGCTGGTTGAATACGGCAAGCGAGCAAGAACGCAGGAACGTGCGCAACTATCTCGGCGGCAGGGGAGATGACATAAGCTGGGAGTTGATCCGCCTGGCGCTGATGTCGGTGGCAGATACGGCAATCTTCCCGCTCCAGGATGTGCTGGGGATCGGCAGTGAGGGCCGGATGAACACACCCGGCAGAGCGAGCGGAAATTGGGGCTGGCGCTATAAGCAAGAACAGCTAAGCGCGGGGGCCAGAGAGCGGCTTAAGGCATTGACGGAAGTTTATGGGCGCGCGCCGGCAGTAAAGCCAGATTAAGCCAGCAGGGTCTGGCTGCCCTGCCAGCGCTTGCCAGGCGCCAGCTGGACCGGCTCGGCGACGGTAACCGCTTCGACACACACAAAACGCCGATAGTCGTCCGGCTCGAGGTCGGGCATGGCTGCGCACTTTTCGGCGCCAGGATTCCACACGACGATATCCGAAAAACCAGCTTTGCGAATGATGGTGGTGCTCTGCGGTGTAACCAGGAGGGTATCGGCCGGCGCGGCAAAGTAGGTACGGTTTACCTCGCCGGTGAAGTCAACCTGCGGAGCAGTTTCACGTTTCTGTACCCCGCCAGCAGCGGAATCACGATAAGTCAAGCCTGTCAGACCCTTGATTGCGGACCGGGAAATCTCGGAGACACCCAGGTAAGTGTGTAAGGCAGCAGTAAAAGAAAACGGCTCAGCCCCAGGGTTGGTCACAGCCAGGGTTGTCTGCAACCGATTACCACCAATCGAAACGGTGAGCTCCGCCTGGAAAGGATGGGGCCAGAGCTCGCGACTGGCCTCTGTGTCGTGGAGGCGGAAGACGGCGGAAGCCTGATCCCTGATCGACTCAGCCCCACCAAACTCCCAGAGCATCAAACGCACCAGGCCATGCAAGGGCAGCGTCCCAAAGGCGCCAAACTGCGGGAAAGCCACCGGGATGCCGCCACGGATGGGAGCGCCTGAACGGAACTGGGAGGCGCGGCTCAGAAACAAGCGATCCTGCCCGCCGGCGGGAATCCAAGAAACCACTTGGGCGCCATACTGGTAGATCTCGGCGCGGGCGCCGTCGGGGGCAACAAGCGTGAGCCTCGGTAGATTGCCAGCGCCAGAAGTTACCTCAAAAACAGGGGCAGCGCCCATTCTTAACTATCTCCCTTTATTCCAAAAGACTGAGATCGGATACCCAAATTTGGGACGTTATCCGAGCAAATCAATATGCGAAGCAGGTAAATGTTCGTCCGGTAAAGAGCGAACCAGGCGGAACTCATTATAGCAGAGGATTTTTCGGCCTAACCCGGGGGGTAGGGTTACCCGGTAGGGCTGCCCGGTTGGACTACCCGGTAGGGTTACCCAGTAGGGTAATCCCTTATGCGGTTAAGGCAAAGTCCCAATTGAAGAAGCGTTCGCGAAAACTTATATTTAGCGCACCGGGGCAATAGGTGGGTAACCAAACCTGGACCGGTGGCAGCTACATCGCGCGAGGAGAATATAGATGGATCCAACCCAGACAAGGGAAAATGTAAGCCATAAGCTGGATGATGCGAATGAAACGATGGATGCTCGGGAAAATATCATCCAGACGAATCAGATCAGCAAGGAATTCAACGGTGTGGAGGCAATTAAAGATGTCTCCTTTTATGTTCCCAAGGGCTCTATTTTTGGGTTCATTGGCCCCAGCGGCTCGGGGAAAACCACCACGATGCGAATATTGACCGGGTACTACCGGCCTACGAGCGGGGAGGTGCGTGTTCTGGGGCGCTCACCGGAAAAATTCTCGCGCAAGGATCGCGAAAATATCGGTTATCTGCCGCAGTCCTTCGGCCTGTATCCCAATTTGACCGTGTGGGAAAATCTCAATTTTGCAGCCTCGATCTATGGGATGCCCATCGCGCGCCATAAACGGCTAATGGATATTCTGGAATTTGTTGAGCTGGATAAAGACCGGGATAAGCTTGCAAGCCAGCTATCGGGGGGCATGCAGCGCAGGTTGAATCTGGCAGCGACCCTGATCCACGAACCAGACCTGATCTTCCTGGATGAGCCTACCGCGGGGATCGATCCGGTATTGCGGAGTAAATTTTGGGATCATTTCCGGGAGCTTAAGGCCCAGGGACACACCTTGTTTGTCACCACCCAATATGTGAGTGAAGCTGCTTACTGTGACATTGTAGGAGTAATTAACGAGGGCCAAATCATCATCGTAGATACCCCCGATCAGCTGCGATATCAAACCTACGGAGGCGATTTGGTTGAAATGCGTACCACCGAGCGCGTGGATTATAAAACCCAACAAGCGATCAATTCACTACCTTTTGTGCTTTCCCGAGTTCAACTGGCAGACAATAACAGTTTGCGCCTGGTGGTGAAGGAAGCTAAAACCGATATGGCTGCACTCCTGGATTGGGCGCGTGAGAAAGGCATAGAAGTCGAATCTATCGAAGAATATCTGCCTCCATTCGATGATGTGTTTGTACAACTAGTAAAAGGTAGGAACAAAGATGCTTAACCCTCTGAAAGCCCTTGGGAAAATAATTATCCGCAGTGCAGCATTCATCCGTAAGGAAGTGTTCACCCTTGTTCGCCAGCCACAGCTGCTATTGACCCTGGTGTTGGGTCCATTTCTTATCCTGCTCATATTTGGGGTGGGATATCGAAACGAAGCACCCATCCTCGATACGCTGTTTGTGGCTCAGCCGGGCAGCCAGGTAGAAGAGCAAATCAAAGTCTATGCCCCTACTCTGGGGCCGCAGCTGGCTTTCAGCGGCGTGACCGGTGATTTAGAGAGTGCTTTTGAAAGGCTATCCAGAGGGGATATCGACCTGGTTGTCGTCTCTCCTGCGGATGCAGCAGCCACAATCCAGCAGGGAAAGCAAGCAGAGTTTCAGCTCTACCATGCCGAAATAGATCCCTACCAGGTAAATTATATTAAATATTTTGGGGAGATCTATATCGGCGAGGTCAACCGGCGGGTATTAGAAGCTATAACCGCCCAGGGGCAGGCCGAAGCTGAAGATTTGCGCCAGGAGCTGCAGGCAGCTAAAGATAACACCCGGGCCATCCAACAGGCGTTGGATGCGAGTGATGAGCTGGCGACGCAGCAACACACGGCGAGCCTGGTGGGAAATGTGGACCGCATCGCGCTGGCGATGGGCGCCAGCCTGGCTGTCTTGAATACTGTGGATGGGATGGTAGGAAGTGAGAATACCGCTCAGGAAATTGAAATCACGTCCTTGCGCGAGCAAGTACAGGCATTAAATGGCGCGGTAAAAAACCCGAATTCCACTGGCACCACCAGCGATCCATGGAAGGCCCAGGTTGGAGAGATCGCAGCAGGATTAGACAGCCTCGAATCGCAGCTGGCGACATTCACCCAGCTTGAACCTGCG
>JAJZSS010000313.1 GCA_021849525.1 Chloroflexota bacterium | reverse complement strand
ATCGTGCGCGCCCTGCGCGATTTCCTCGACCAGAACGACTTCCTGGAGGTTGAAACCCCCATCCTGCAGCCCATCTACGGCGGGGCCGCCGCCCGCCCCTTCGTCACCCACCACAACCAGCTCAAGCAGGACCTGTACCTGCGCATCTCCTTCGAGCTGTACCTCAAGCGCCTGCTGGTGGGCGGCTATGAGCGCGTCTACGAGATCGGGCGCGACTTCCGCAACGAAGGCGTGGACCGCACCCACAACCCCGAGTTCACCCAGCTTGAATTCTACATGGCCTATGCCGATTACGAAAAGGTGATGGAATTCACCGAGCAGATGCTGGTCTTCACCGCCGAGCGCGTCCTGGGCCGGCGCAGCCTCACCTACCAGGGCCGCACCATCAGCCTCGAGCCGCCCTGGCAGCGCATGGACCTCAGCGAGGGCCTGCTGGAAGTCACCGGCATCGATCTCCACGCCCACCCCACCGCCGAGAGCCTGGCCGCCGCCATGCGCCTCAAAGATATCCCCGCCGACCCCAAGGCAGCCCGCGGCAAACTGATCGATTCCCTGCTGGGCGACTTCCTCGAGCCCACTCTGCTCGCCCCCACCTTCCTGTACGATTACCCGCGCGATATCTCTCCCCTGGCGAAGAACAAGCCCGGGCATCCCGGCGTGGTGGAGCGCTTCGAAGGCTTCATCGCCGGCATGGAGCTGTGCAACGCCTTCACCGAGCTGAACGACCCCCTGGACCAGGAAGCGCGCTTCCTGGTGATGGGCCGCGACTACAACGCCGAAGACGAGCAGCGCCACCCCATGGACGAAGACTACCTGCGCGCCATGCGCTACGGCATGCCCCCCACCGGCGGCTTCGGCATGGGCGTGGACCGCCTGACCATGCTCTTCACCGACAGCCCCAATATCCGCGAGGTGATCCTGTTCCCGCATTTGAGGCAGAGCGAGGAATAATCGATCATCGCTGTATGAATTTTGAACCTTTTCTTCGGTAAGCCAGCAGCCTGCACCACTTCGGGCAGCACGTACAACCTGGAAAATCAAACATTGACCCCGCTGGTTCAAAATCCAGGTTTTTATAAAAACAATCTACACTGGCGTAGACGTTTGTTGGATAATATTTTATGTAACCGTAACTTCATACTTTGAAGGTTGTGTTTCACAGAATATCATGTCACTCAGTAAACAAGAAACGGAATTTCTGACGTCGTTTTCTGCATCTGGAAAACGAGTGTTTACATATTCACAAGCTGTCGATTATTTGCTATCACGTGTGGCCGCGCCCAGACCGCTCTAGGCTTTGTGATGAGATGCCCTGAGCCTGGCGAAGGATGGTCGCTGAGCAGCCAGTAGAAGGAGGTGCTACCCTTCCGCATGGCAACGCGTGTACCGCCTGTCAAGCGCGGAACAAGAAGTCCACAGAATCGCGGATGAGATGTCCACTTTTTGTCATATGAAATGTCCGATGCAATTCTTTAACATAACCTCAGGCGTTCTGGGATGGTAGAATGAGTGAGTTCAAGCGGAGGATAGAGCAACTGCTGGAGAGCAACCCGAGCGCCCGCGAACGACCGTCGACAGGGCAGAGAACAGCCTATGCCGTTCTCTGCTCTTCGCTATTTCAAGCTTCCAATCGACGAAATCAAATGAACCCAACCTTTTCTAAGAACAATAACAATATATCTACCAGGATTTACTTTTTCATAAATGAATATTTAGCATACCCTACCCAGGGAGAAGACCATCTTAGAAAGCTTTCCGAAAACTGTGGATAAGCGGCTAAATAACCTTGCTCTCCAGGGGCAAAAAACTCAATTCCTTTTACTTCGGCGTTGGGTGTAATTGTTACATCCCCCTCTTCATCACGATCCCAATCCAAAAATAAGTCTATAATCATACCTGATGTCATATAAATCAAATGTGTTTGGCACATTCCAACGTCACAGCTAGAAATAAATACGTTGCTTGGGAAGCCATAACTATCGATAACCTCTTGAAGCGTTGTAGATAAATAACCTTTAAGAAAAAAATCACTTATCAGTCCATCGTCAAAGGCAAACGCCATTCCCCCTCCAGAGGAAGGTGGGTCAAAACTCCACTCTATAGTGACATCCCCCTTATTGGGTAAAGGCCTTTCAGGACCAAAGTCGATCCTAACCCAGGGCAGCTCTTGTAAGATTTCCACCGTCTCTGTCATGGTGGTCACGCCCGGCGTAATCCCTTGCCAGCAAGGGGGTTGGCACACTGGGTCGGTAAGCCAATCTGTAAACCAATCGGGCGGTGGGGGAGTCGGCGTAGGAGGGGGGAGAGGTGGAAATACGAATCGAAAAACGGAAAATCCACATAAGATTAACAATACCAAACCTGGCAGCAATATGTACCGGCGCCGAATCTTTGCCACAGGGCATCCTCTCTTGAAGATTGAGTCAATCCTCCTGGTGATCCAGTCCCCGCATTTGAGGCAGAGCGAGGAATAAAAGCCCAACAGCTGGCTGTGCAGGTTCCCGGCAGCGGTGGCTACCTTGCTGGTCGAGCCTAAATGGTCGCTGAGCAGCCAGTAGAAAGTGCTGCCTTTCCGCATGGCGAGGCGTGTACCGCCCGCCAGGTAGTACTTGGTCACTACTCCGCCGCTGCTTTCGTAATGGCTGCCCACGAACAGGGTGGTGGTCGCGCCTACGACCGATTTTACCCGATTTCCATCGCCATCGTATACCACAAACTGGCGATGGTGCTGCTAAAACCTATGAATTCTTCACTTATGAATCCCCTGTAAACAATTCAACGCCCTCAAGCCTGGCCTGCTCTTTGAGCGCATTTGCGAAGCCGGAGTGGGCAAATAAGGCGAAAAGGTCAAAATTTCTTCAGAATACAAATTATGATTATTTTAATCACGATGAGTATCATGCTGCCAACCGCGCTTGACACTTCTCATTCTTCCTGTATAATCGAGCCATTCAGTCTGAAATAACCAGCACGGAGTCAATTAACCCGTCCCCCTCCCAGAGAGCTGCCGGGCGGTGCAAGGCAGCAGGTGTGCGCCGGGTGAAATCCCCTCCGTTGGCCCGTCCTCGGGCCGGTTGTCCCCGCAGGGGCGTGTGATCGGCCATCCGCCATCGCCCGCCGTAAGGGGACCGGGTGCGCCCGTTACGGCGTGATCGAGGCGTACTTCTCGAACGAGAAGATGCAAATGCAGGTGGCACCACGAGCGCCCCCCTCGTCCTGCTTGGCGAGGAGGGGCTTTGCTTTTATTGGACCAGATCCCCTGCAGGAGGAACAACCATGATCGACATCAATTTGCTGCGCGAACAACCTGAACTCTTCCGCTTATCGATGCGCAACCGCCAGATGGACCCCGCCCCGGTGGACCAGATCCTGGCGCTGGACGAGCAGCGCCGCGGCCTGATCCAGGAGGTGGAAGCACTCAAAGCCGAGCGCAACGCCGCATCGAAAGAGATCGGGCGGATGAAAGACCCCGCCGAACGCCAGGCGAGGATCGACTCCACCCGCCTGCTCGGCGACCGCATCGCCGCCCTGGACGAGGAGCTGCGCCAGGTCGACGACCGGCTCAACGGGGTGCTGGCGACCATCCCCAATACCCCCGACCCGCGCACCCCCATCGGCAAAGACGAGCACGACAACGTCGTCCTGCGCACGGTTGGGGCGATCCCACACTATGATTTCGAGCCAAAACCCCACTGGGAGCTGGGCCCGGAGCTGGGCATCATTAAT
>JAJZSS010000312.1 GCA_021849525.1 Chloroflexota bacterium | reverse complement strand
CATTCATCTGGGCAATCTGGCTGTTCTGCTCACCCATAAGCTGCTCAGAAGAACGCTGCGAGACGATGATCTGGGCGGCGCCGACTGCCAGGCTGAGGGTATGTGGGTACTGCTCTTCAAACAGGTTGATCAGACCGACCGCCCCCAACAACCGGCCAGCAATATCGAAGATCGGCGCTGCCGCTTCGGAGAAAACATGGAACTGCTGGATAAAATGCTCCGGGCCGCGCACTCGCACCGGCACACCCTCGGCCAGCGCCAGGGCAAAGGCATTGGTACCCATGTAAGGCTCGGAATAGATTGCTCCCAGGCGCAGCCCCCGCTCGTCTGCCAGGGCCAGGATATCTGGATCGCCCAATATGTCGATAATATATCCCAGGCCGTTCACCAACATGAGTGCCGTGTTCGTGCCTTCCAGGTGCTCGTAAATATCTTCCATGACCCGGCGACCGACCGTGCGGATGCTGGCATTGCTATCGGCAGCCTCCAACAGGCCGGGACTGAGGCGGCTGGGACGGAGGGGCTGCAGTGGATTCAAGTGGGGATAGCAGCGCATCCAGGAATGAGCCACAAAAGGCTCCACGCCCGAATTGAGCTGGTGCCGCTGCACAAAGCTCAACCAGTTCTCGTAGAGCTCGCTGAAGCTTGCCACTGGAGGATTGATATTTAGCGCAGGGTTAACCATCACAATATAATTTTACCCTGAAGTGCAGCTGTTATATTGCCTTCTCAGCTTAAACGGTTTACGACCCAGAACCTGTCAACTTTCCAAACTGAATTCTACTTCGGCTGCTCAATCGACTGCTCGCTTACCAAACCAAAAACGCTACCAATCGCCGCCGCTGGTCTGCAGAGCCAGATACGTATAGAGAGCGCCAGCTCGGCTCCTTCAGATAATAAGTTTCCGATGGTGAATCCATAAATCAGGATACCGGTCATAGCCAATAAGCCTGCCAGAGATATGATCTTTGCGATTTTCACGAAAAGTGTCCTTTCTCAAAGGGGCTTAAGCGCCTACAACCGCAAATCCTAGCGCCTCCGGACCGATATGGGCGCCAATCACCGGGGTGATATCTTCCACCGGGATATCACCGTCTGGAAGCAAGCCTGCTGCCCTGTCGCGCAGGTCGGCGATCCGCTCGGGCAGGGCATGGGTATGGACAAAGGCAATCCGCTCGATTTTGCCTACGGCTGCCAGCATTTCTATCACCCGGTTCAGGGCGCGTTCGCGGGTGCGCACGCGCTCACTGCCGGGTTTGCCCAGGTGCATGGTAAGGATGGGCTTGATCTGCAAGAGCGTGGCAATCCCGGTCAGGTATTTGTTCATCCGCCCGCTGCGCTTTAAGTATTCCACCGTATCCAACGCCGCAAAGACATGGGTGCGGCGGGTCTGGTCGGTGATGGCAGCCTCGATCTCGGAAGCCGAGCTGCCAGCCTCGGCCATCCTGGCAGCCGTCTCCACCAGAAAACCGGTCCCCAGGCTGAGCTGTTGGGAATCGATCACCGTTACCGGGACGGTGGTGTTCTCCTGGCCGGCGATGCGCGCCACATCCACCACGGCGCTTAACGCCTGCGAGATATGGATGGAGAGCACCTCACTGGCGCCTTCTTCTGCCAGGGCGTTATAGGCAGCATGAAACCGTTCAGTCGAAGGCACTGCGGTGGTCGGATGAGCGGGGAAATCAGGCAGCCGGGTGTAAAATTCCTGGCGTGTGATATCGATCCCATCGAGATAGCTTTGCTTCCCCACGTTGATATACAGGGGAACCACATGAATTCCATAACGGGCGATAATTTCAGCGGGCAGATCGCAAGTGCTATCGGTTACGATACGGACAGCCATTTTCAGCCTCACTTTATAATCAGGATCAAACCCAGGACAATCTCAATGCCCAGGCTGATCCAGTTCGATTGGGCATATGATTTGTCGATCACGATGGAAAATATCCGGGCAACTGCAATCGCCAGATAGGCAATTCCCAACATCCTGTACCCGGCAGAACCCAGGAAGAATGGGGCGATTCCCAGGCCAATAAACAGCCCTCCAAAGATGGAGCGAATTTCAGAGATCCCCCGGACGCCATTTGCCTCCAGTCCGGTGAAGCCGTAAACCGCATCGGGCTTAATGAAGGCCAGGAGCCCCGTTGCTGCGGTTGCCAGGGCGGCGAGGGTTTTAAAGATTTGTAAGATATCCACTTGTTTCCTCCTCACGGATGTTCAGCTGATCCAATAAAGCCAGAAGTTCACCATTATCCGGTATGTCTGCCATCGAATGACCGTAATGGACGAAGCGCGCCCTACCGTTTTTATCCACGATCACCTGGGCCGGCATGCGCCCCAGCTTGAACAGGTTGACTTCTTGCCCGTACAACTTGAGCACACTGGCTTTGGGATCGGGCAAGCCGATGAAGGGCAGATCATGCTGCTGCCAGTAAGCCGCAAAGGCGGTGGCATCTTCCGGGCCAAGCACAATCACCTGCGCCTGGCGTTTGATAAATTCCGGGTAATCCTGGCGCAACTGCGCCATATGCCGCTGGCAGAATGGTCAGGTAAAACCGCGGTTGAAAACCAGCAGCACATGCGATCGCCCGCAAAAATCGGACAGGTTTACCGGCTCGCCCTGAAAATTGGGCAGGCTGAAGTCTGGAGCGGGGGTATTTAAAGCTACTTGTGGCATCACAGGCTCGCCAATTTCAGCGCCGGCTTGCGGGTGACCAGCGCAGCCAGCAGGGTGACAACCACCAATCCGAACGTGATCCAGGTGGGCAGGGCAACCGCTGACACTGCCGCATGCTTCAGCCCAATCCCAGCCAGCGCCCAGAGAATGACCGAGGCATATGCCACATCCCGGCGGGTGAAATTCATCAGCGCGGTAAGGATCAAGACTACGCCCAGCATAATGACCATCCAGATCTCCGGAGCCAGACCAAAGCCGTCCCACTGCAGGAAATCGAGCAGGGAAGTGGCATTGGCCACCGTTGCTACCGTGATCCAGCCCAGGTAGATGCTGATGGGGAGGCGCGCCGCCCACTTCTCGGCGGCGGGAACCTGGGTCCGCCCGATTCCGAGGCGTAGATAAGTAATGATCAGGGTGATCAGCAGGGCAGCCATTGCCAGAATGGTGATCGGGAAAATCTCATAATGCCACAGGAAGATCCAGGCAATATTCGCCAGCCCACCCAGGCTCACCCACCAGCCGGTGGCGCGCATGCGGGGATTCTGGCGCTGAGAAGGCAGAGCCTGGAAGATGGTGAAGGCGATCAGCCCGATATAAATCAGCCCCCAGATGGAAAATACATACCCGGCCGGGACAAAATAGACCTCGAAGCGATCGGAGATCTCCCCGGTGTTGAGGCCATTGATCGGCAGGGCGTTAGCCAGGGTATTGACGACGATCGTCGCCAATACAGTCACAATTACTGAAACTTGACGCAGAATGTCTTTCATATTTATACTCCTTTAAGATAATACTGGATACTTACTTTCTTTAAAGAAAGAAATTTATTGCACTCATCGCATGCGATAGGCTGCCAGCACACGCTGGCGGGCAAAGGCGTGATCCACCACCGGCGCAGGATAGTTTCTGCCAATCATCACCCCAAGGTGGCGCTGCAACTCCGCAGGCATCTCCCAGGGCGTGTGAATATAAGCATCCGGGACTGCAGCCAGCTCCGGCACCCAGCGGCGGACATAGACGCCATGCGGATCGAATTTCGTACCCTGCAGGA
>JAJZSS010000311.1 GCA_021849525.1 Chloroflexota bacterium | reverse complement strand
CATCGTCCCCATCGTAACCACAGATGATCAACCGGAGTGGGATGGGGATACTGGCCCTGCACCAGCACAACAGGTCATGCCAGAAGCTGAATGGTTCCCAATCCGGGATTTGAAAGATAACTCTTGAGCGATCATCACTTTAAACAAACTCCCCCAGCCTGGCTGCTCTTCGATTGGGGCGACACCTTGATGCGAGTGTATCCTGAATTCAGCGGCCCGATGATTAGCTGGCCCTATATGTCTGCCCTGCCCGAAGCCGAAGAGACACTCGCTGTGCTCAGCCAGCAGTATCACCTGGCGCTGGCGACGAACGCTGAAGATTCAGACGAAGGGCAAATCCGGGCAGCTTTGCGCCAGGTGAGGCTTGAACCGTATATGGAAGAGGTATTCTGCACCCGGCGGCTTGGTTATCGCAAACCTGAGCCAGAATATTTTCTGAACATCGCTAAACAATTAGATATGGATTTAAAGCAGATCGTTATGATTGGAGATAGTTTTTCCAATGATGTCATGGGGGCTGTGAAGGCTGGAGTGCAAGGGATATGGCTGAATACTCTCTCCACGGAAAATCGCCAGGGTCCCGGTTACTTCACAGTTCACAGGCTGGGAGAGATTATTTCAGCCATTCCTGGCGGGTAGGAAATTACCGTCTGGTTTTTCAACTTTGCACAAGGAGGAAATGGTATGAACATCCTGGTGAATGATTTTCGAATGAGCTACAACGATGTGGGCAAAGGTCTGCCTGTGATCTTACTTCATGGTTTCCCCCTCAGCCGGGAGATTTGGGCGCCGCAAATCAGTGCCATCAGCAGCCGCTATCGCCTGATTACACCCGACCTGCGCGGTCACGGCGATTCAGAAGCGACATCCGGCCCTTATACGATGGACCTGCTGGCAGACGATATTGCCTCTCTGATCGACGGGCTTGATCTCAGGCAAAAGGTCGTCCTGGGCGGGCTTTCAATGGGCGGCTATGTTGCCATGGCTTTCGCCCGCCGCCATCCACAGCGCCTGGCTGGTTTGTTCCTCACTGCAACCCGGGCTGACGCAGACGCCGAAGCCGGGAAGGAGGGGCGCCAAAAAGCGATCGCCGCTGCTCAACAGGCCTGCAGCAGCCTGCCTGCAGTGGAAAGTATGCTTCCCAAGCTGTTCGCTCCGCCGACTTACACCGAAAAACCTGATCTGGTGGATAAGGTGCGTAAAATTATGGAACGGACATCCCTCGCCGGGGTGATCCACTCCCAACAAGGGATGATGCAGCGTCCAGATTCCTATGATATGCTCTACGCATTAGAGATCCCGGGGCTAATGATCTATGGGGACCAGGACCAAATCATTCCAGAAGAGGCTGCTGTTAAAACTGGGGCAACATTTGCTGATGGATCGATGGCAGCCATTAAAAACGCCGGGCACCTTTTGAATATGGAACAGCCCGACGAATTCAACGCAATCCTATTGGAATGGCTGGAACAGTTTTAAGGAGATGGCCGGATGAAACAAGCTGAAATCATTGATCAACTGAACACTGAACACCAACAATTAATGGATGCGATCACAGGCTTGCCGGCTGAAGCGATGCTCGAGCCAGGTGTGAATGGAGAGTGGTCGATCAAGGATACACTGGCGCATATCTGTGCCTGGGAAGCCGAGCTGGTCAAGCTGCTGTGGCAGGCGCGAGCAGGCAAGAAACCTACCACGATCCATTTTGCTCAGGATGGAGATATCGACGCCACGAATTTAACCTGGTTCAACGAGCGTAAGGATCGCCAACTTGAGCTGGTGCTGGAGGACCTGCAGGCCGTACGCAAACAGACTTTACGGCGGGTCGCCGAATTTAATGACAGGGAACTCAGTGATCCCCAGGCTTTTAAATGGCTGCGGGGTGAACCGCTGTGGGAGTGGATAGCCAGCGACAGCTTTAATCATGGGCCAGAGCATATCACCCAGATCAAAGCCTGGCGAGAAGCGCGCGGACTATGAGTTCGATTATCCTTGAGATCAGGTTACTATCAAGCGTGAATGCGGGTGCCCGGTAAAGCCCCTGACAAGGCCTCGCCGACCAAACCAGGAGTCTCTCCACTGAAGACGGCGATCTGCAAGCCAGTCACCCGCTTGCACAAATCCAGGCTCTGTAAGACTTTGCTCGCCATACCACCCGTTACATCGGTGGTAGCCGCGCCGCACAGACTTTTTTTGACAGAGGTAATATTCGCAGAAAAAATCTCGGGGATGATCTGGCTACACTCCGGGTAGTCTTCCCAGACGCCAGGCTCAATTCCGGCGAGTAATATGCGCTGAGGTTTAAGGACCGGTGCCAGGTGCTCAAACAGGTCTTCCGTTGAGAGGATAGTACCTCCGATCATCTGATCAAAGACGACATCGCCAAATACTACCGGGATAAGCCCGGCCTCCAGGGCATGCTGCAGGTTTGCACTATCCCAGCGCAGCACCTGCCCGGAGCGCGCCTGGACCGTGGCTGAAGGTGGAAAGCTGATCACCGGTAATCCTGCGTCTTGCATGGCATCCAACACCAGGCGATGCAGTGCGTGCGCCTGCCGCCACACTTCGACAAAGCCAGCCCATTCCTGAATCGTGAAAACCCCCTGCCGGGTGCCGTATTTCTTCGCCGGCACATGCCCAAAAGAACCAGAGCCGTGTCCCAGAACCAGACCCAGATCAGGCTGGCAGCGCAAGGCGCGCGCGATCTCGCCCGCCAGCCGGTTCAGAGTATCCATGCGCGGCGATGCAATCTGAGTTTTATCTGTGATGAGCGAGCCACCTAATTTAAGAAATACGATTCGCTGTAATACCACGCTAAAAGATTCCTTCGACCTGGGACAAACCTGCCGGCCAGATCATTATCCATGGAAAATCACGGTATGTCCAGACTTTCAATGCCCACCTGACAATCTTATTCGGTCCAATCCTTGCATTGTCGTGTAAAATTTATATGTTATCAAATAATTTCCAAATAATTAGCTGAATCAATCGATCCCCGGTTCCGGGCATAAATGTGCCCGACGAGAGGAGCAGCAATTCATGAACCAACAACCCTTCAGCCGGAATATCCTCCTGATCATCGCCGGTATAGCCGGGGTTATCCTGCTGGGATTTGTCATCGTAAGCGCAGTTTTGCTGTCAAACCCAGGCGACCGGTCTGCTCAGACAAACCAGGAAACGATCGCGGCGATTGCCGCACGCACTCTGGCAGCGCTACCAACCGAGCCGGTGTCCAATGTACCTCCGACGATTGCGCCAGTGATGCCCACCGAGGCGCAAAGTTCTTCCGCGTTTACCTCAACCCCAACCAGCCAGATCATTCCGACCAATACACCTCTTTCCATATTCAGTCCAACCCCTTCGCCCACGCCGCGCCTGCTGCCAACCACAGCACTCCCGGCGACGCTGCGAATTCCGACGCTCATTCCGGGCGGTTCTGGCGGCTCGGGTAGCTCAGGTGGTTCAGGATCATCCAGCACCAGTGTGCCAACGCGTTGCAACTGGGCTCAGATGGTCGAAGATATCACAGTCCCGGATGGGACGGTGATTGGTCCTGGAATGCGTTTCACCAAAGTGTGGAAGGTGAAAAATCTCTGCACCTGCACCTGCACCCGGGAGTACAGCGTGGTCTTTGACGATGGGAGGCGAATGGAAGGCTCTGCCTTCCGCATTCCTTCGAAAGTAAATCCGGGTGAAACCATTCAGGTATCCATCGATATGCTGTCCCCCGATCAG
>JAJZSS010000310.1 GCA_021849525.1 Chloroflexota bacterium | reverse complement strand
ATTGCGGCTAAAGGGATGGAAGGCGATATTATCCAGGCATTCCGCCTGGGCGCTTCAGATTATTTACTCTGGCCCATTCGCGAAGCGGAAATTGTCGCCGCCGTAGAGCGTATCCTGAAGCAGGTTCGAGAACACAAAGAGCGGGAGATACTTTCCCGGCAGCTTAAACAAACCAATGAAGAATTGCATCGTCGGGTGCGCGAATTGACCACGATTTTTGCCATTGGCAAAGCCGTAACCTCAATTACGGACCAAAGCAGTTTGTTTGACAAAATAATCGAAGGTGCGGTATATGTGACTGAATCGGATGCCGGCTGGTTACTATTTCGATCCTCTGGCGAAAAAACCTTTCTGTTGGGGGCCCAGCGCAATTTACCTTCAAGTATAGCCAGCAAGCTCAACCAGCCCTGGGATGATGGAGTCAGCTCACTGGTAGCCCTCTCTGGCGAAAGTTTGACGATTCACGGCACGCCTCTTGCACGCTTTAAACTATCCCGGATTGGACAATCCGCACTGGTCGTTCCAGTGAAAATCAAGAAAGAAGTCATAGGGTTGCTGGTAGTTGTCCGTAAAGAACCAATTCCATACAGTTCTAGCAACCAGACGCTATTGGAAGCTGTCGCGGATTATGCATCAATTTCAATGATGAATGCTCACTTGTTCCAGGCGCTTGAAGAGCGAGCGCGTTCACTGGAGCTGGCAGCAAAAAAAGCTCAAGCAAATGAGCAAGCCAAGGACGAAATGATTGACAAATTACGCCAGGAAATCAAGAGCGTCTACAGGTAAATTACACAGCCATGACCCAAGGAAAGATTCTCCTCGTTCAGAATAATCCCGAGCTGGGGTTGTTATTGGAGCGGTCTGCCTTAAGCCCAGCCGGGTATGAGGTAGCCACAGCCACGGATAAATTCAGTGCAATTAATGCCGTCAACACCTATAAGCCCGACTTGATTATCATCGGCGATCCCCTGAATAATATCAATGCCATCGAGCTCGGGGAAGAATTACTACAAGCTGATCCGCTCACGCCGGTACTGTTGATCGCCAGCCAGCCTGATAATGAGCTTTTCCGCCAGGCGCTGCGGGTTGGTTTCTCTGACTGCCTGACACCTCCCTTGCGTCCGGCAGAAGTGATGCACTCAATCCAAACGGCTCAAAACCGTTCCCAGACTCTGCGGGATTGGTCTCGACTTGAAGCGAATCGGTCCACCAAATCCCTAAAACAACAGGTGGATGGCCTGGAGGCACTGCAGGCTATCGGACGCCAAATCAACTCCTCGCTGGATCTTGATCACGTATTAACTTCTGTAGTCAATGCAGCAGTCGAGTTAACTGGTGCCGAGGAAGGCAGCTTGCTTTTATATGATGAGAGCAGCGGTGATCTTTACATGCGCGCCGAGAGAAATATTCAGACGGATTACGCGCGGACTTTCCGGTTACCAGTCCACGACAGCCTGGCAGGTCAGGTCATGCGAACAGCAGCGCCAGTTTATATCGTCACCGGTGAACCTTTTAAAATCCTGACCTCATACCTGGTCTACGCTTTGATCTTTGTGCCGTTGATCGTGCATGATCATGTAATCGGCATTCTGGGCGTTGCCAATCGCAAACGAGGTCATTCCTTATCCGAAGAACATATCACACTGCTCTCAGCACTGGCCAGTTATGCAGCTGTGGCGATTGAGAATGCCCGCGCTTATGAGCAGGCTGAAAAAGAACGTTGTAAACTTGAGGCCCTTTTGACAAATATGAAGGAAGGGGTCATTGTCACCGATTTAGAAGCACGCCTGATCCTGGTGAACCACACCACCCAGCAGCTCTTCAGACTGCAGGATCCGAATTTCATCGGCAAACCCATCGCCGAGATCTTTGAACATCCAGACATTATCGAAATGTTCAGCTCCGACAAACGTACCCTACCGTTTCGAACGGAAATTGCTCTGGAAGATGGGCACATATTGAATGCCCAGAGGACCCCCATCCCAGAGGTCGGCTCTGTGATTGTCATGCAGGATATCACCTATCTTAAAGAACTCGATCAGATCAAAAGCGATTTTGTCAACACGGTATCCCATGACTTGCGAACCCCATTGACTGCAATCCTGGGTTACGTGGAGCTGCTTGAAAGGGTTGGACCGGTCAACAATCAACAGGCTGAATTCATCCGCCGGATAGAAATCAGTGTTAATAACATTACTGCATTGATTAACGATCTATTGGACCTGGGTCGGATTGAAGCAGGTTTTGACTCGCGGAAAGAAGTCGTCCCGATGTATGTCATGCTCCGCTACGCGATGGACGGGGTTAGAACTCGTGCCCTGGACAAAGAACAATCTCTGGTACTGGATGCCAGCGAATCACTGCCCACCACGCTTGGCAACCCAATTCGACTGCGTCAGATGATCAGCAATTTGATTGGGAATGCGATTAAATATACCCAACCGCAAGGTGAAATTCGTGTCAGCGGACGCGCCGAAGGCGGGCAGATGATTATCCAGGTCAGCGACAATGGCCCCGGTATTTTGCCAACCGACCAACCTTATATCTTTGACAAATTCTATCGAGGAAGTAATGTGCTTGGTGATGTAACCGGAACCGGGCTGGGTCTGGCCATTGTTAAGTCAATTGTCGAAAACCATCAAGGGCGAATATGGGTAGATTCAACGCCAGGCGAGGGATCAACCTTCACAGTGGTCTTGCCGATTGTAGAAAACGAGCTCTAAATTAAGCTCCGCAGATACAAAACGCTCCTTACAGGGAGCGTTTTGTGGTTAAAATCGCCTCCGCCAGGTCGGTGAGGTGTACCTGGCGGAGGCTTTCGCCAAAGGAGGAAACAGCGATGAGCAATTTGAAGGTCGTGCTAATAACTAACCATAGTTTACTCAAATTAATAATTCATAGTCATTGTCAAAGGTCACGACTTGAATGTGATGTATAGCACAATCGAACATGACACTCATCCCATCTATCCATACGCGCGAACTACAATCTCTATCCCTTGACAGCCTGGGATGCTGCATAAAAATCACAAAATTCGCGCAAAGGGCAGCGTTCACAAAACGGGCGGCGTGCCTGGCAGATTTCACGTCCTAAACGAATGATATTTAAATGGGCCGCATAATAAGAATCGGGGGGCAATAATTTGGCCAGATGCTCATGTGCTTGATCGGCAGTCATTTTCGCTTCACGCAAGCCTAACCTGCCGGTCACACGATAAATATGGGTATCTACTGGAAAAGCTGGCTTACCCAATGCAAATTGCAAGACAATCGCGGCTGTCTTTGGACCAACCCCGTGAAACTTTAATAACCATGCCCGTGCCTCTTCCGTGGGCATCTCCCCCAGGAAACTCAAGTCTAACTCTCCCCGCTCCGCAGTGATTTCTTGCAATACATGCTGAATTCGGGGTCCCTTCTGGTTTGCCAGGCCTGCCGGCCGGATGGCATCGATTACTGTATTTATTGATGCATCACGCACAGCCTCCCAGGTAGGAAATGCCTGACGCAGGGCGGTGAAAGCTCTATCGCGGTTATTATCATTTGTATTCTGAGACAAGATCGTGGAGATCAGTTCGTCTATTGCCGGGAGAGGATCGCGCCACTCAGGTTGGCCGTAATATTCCAGCAGGCGGAGGTGGACCAGCTGGGCTTTTTCAGACAGATTCATGTTTCCTCCTGGATCAGAGATTGAACTCCAGCTGCACAAGTGGACGGGCATGTCCAACTTCGATCTTACG
>JAJZSS010000309.1 GCA_021849525.1 Chloroflexota bacterium | reverse complement strand
GCCCGGCGAGTAAAAATCCCTGCACCCGATTGTGAGGTGAGCCGAGGATGGCTTCGATGGCCGGCGGGACACGCACCTGCGAGACCAGCAGGCTAAAATTGATCAGCCCCAGGGTCTTGGCCTGCAGCACGCTCATGGCGTTCGCCGGGGCGGTGGTCTCGAACCCGATACCGAAAAAGACCACCTGTTTATCCGGATTCTGCTGGGCGATGCGCACTGCGTCCAATGGAGAATACACCACGCGCACATCACCGCCAGCTGAGCGCACCGAAAAAAGGTCCTTCCGGCTGCCGGGGACACGCAGCATGTCGCCATAGGAGACAAAGATAACATCCGGCTGGCTGGCAATTGCCAGGGCTTTGTCGATTAATTCTAATGAAGTAACGCATACCGGGCAGCCCGGGCCGTGGACCAGCTCAATCTCAGGCGGCAGGAGCTGCTCCAGGCCGTAGCGCAGGATGGCATGCGTCTGCCCGCCGCAGATCTCCATGATCACCCAGGGTCGGGTGATCGTGCGCCGCAGCTCAGCCATGGCCTTATGGACCAGCCCCGCATCGCGATACTCATCCAGGTATTTCATGGGGCAGAATCTTCGGAGTCTGCCAGGCTGGCATAAGGATCGTCTGGCGGGGCGAAAAGGTCGATTTCGTAGAACGTTTTTAATGTTTCCTGGGCATCGGCTTCGTCGAGCAAATTTAACGCAAAACCGACGTGGACTACGGCGTAATCTCCGATTTTGGCTTCGGGAACGTATGTCAAACAAGCTTCGCGGGTCACGCCGCCAAAATCGATCTTGCCCATTAATAGATCATTTTGCGTATAGATATCAATAATTTTTCCCGGTATTCCAAGACACATTGCTGATACTCCTCTTTACCCATTCCGCAGGCGCACTGCCGCGACCAGTGCCTGGCCCAGTGCCAGGCCGCCATCGTTGGCAGGCACCTGGTGGTGCAGCAGCACCTCAAAATTCGCTTTTTCCAGCGCCTGGCTGGCTGCTTTGAGTAGAAACATATTTTGCCACACACCGCCGCTTAAGGCTACCTGGTTGATCCCGGATTGCTGGCGGGCAGCCCGGCAGACCTCCACGACCAGATTGGCCAGGCTGTTGTGGAAGCGAGCGCTCAAGCTGGGAAGGGGGACTCCACGGCGCTGATCGGCAAGCAAGGTCATCAACAGGGGCGCCGGGTTGATCTCACCATCCGGGCGAAGCTCCAGGGGATAAATGCCTCTTTCTGCCGGGTCGGCCAGCGTTTCCAGCTCGATGGCCGCCTGGGCTTCGTAGCTCACTTCCTGCCGGATACCCAGCAAGGCGGCGGCGGCATCGAACAGGCGTCCCATACTGGAGGTGGGCGGGCTGTTCAGGCCGCTCTTGAGCTGGTGTTTGAGTGCCTGCAGGCGATCGATTTCGGAATCCGCCTGAGCGGCATGCGAGACCGGCGCCAGGTCGGAATCCCAATCTATTCCCGAGTGCTGCAGCCAGGCAAGCGCCATGCGCCAGGGCTGGCGGGCGGCAAGGTCACCGCCGGGCAGGGGGACATACGGCAGGTGGGCCAGGCGCCGGTAGCCGGCATACCCAGCGAGCAGAAATTCACTGCCCCAGATGGCCCCATCCTCGCCATACCCGGTCCCATCCCAGGCGACCCCAATCACCCGGGCAGTTTCATCCAGCCCATTTTCAGCCATGCAGGCGGCGATATGGGCGTGGTGGTGCTGCACAGCGATTGCCGGGATCTGGTCCACCTCAGCCCGCTGCATGGCGTAGCGGGTCGCGAGGTAATCCGGGTGCAGATCGCAGGCGATGGCCTCGGGCTGGATCCGGAACAGGCGCTCGAAATGCTGGATGCCGCTCTCGAAGGCCTGTAAGGCCGGGTAATTCTCGAGGTCGCCGATATGGTGGCTGAGGAAGGCATAGCGCTGGCGCGTCAGGCAGAAGGTGTTTTTTAATTCGGCCCCGGCAGCTAAAATCCCCGGCGTCTCAAAGGGCAGGCGCAGCGGGTCGGGAGCATAGCCGCGCGAGCGACGCAGAACCATCCCGCCGCCTGGTCCCAGGCGAGCCACGGAATCATCGCAGCGCGTCTCGATCGGACGGTCGTGCAGCAGAAAAACATCTGCCAGGGAGGCCAGGCGCTGGCGCGCTTCCGAATTATCGGTACAGATCGGCTCTTCGCTCAGGTTGCCGCTGGTCATCACCAGGGGCGGCAGATCGGGGTGGGTGAGCAGCAGGTAATGTAAAGGCGTGTACGGCAGCATCGCTCCCAGAGTGTCCTGGGAAGGGGCGACTTCGGCGGCGATCCTGGAGCCAGGCAGTCGGTTGAGGATCACGATTGGGCGCTGGCGGCTCTGCAGGAGCTCAGCTTCAGCGGGTGAAACCTGGCAGTGTTCTGAAATATTATTTAATGAAGGGAACATGAGCGCAAAGGGCTTGCCCACCCGCAGCTTGCGCCGGCGCAGCTCCTCTACAGCCGCCGGCTGCGTGGCATCACAGGCCAGATGAAAACCGCCCAGACCTTTAATCGCCACGATCTTCCCTTCTGATAAGCTGTTACGGGCCGCCTGAATTGCGGCCTCACCCTGGACGATAGGGGGTGAATCGCTGGCTGTGGATTCCAGCCAGACCTGCGGACCGCAATCCGGGCAGGCGACCGGCTGGGCGTGGAAGCGCCGGTCCAGCGGCTCTCGATATTCGCTCTCGCAGTTTGCGCATAGCTTAAAATCTACCATGCTGGTATTCGGCCGGTCATAGGGTATATCCCGGATGATGGTAAAGCGCGGTCCGCAGTTGGTGCAGTTTATAAATGGATAACGGTAGCGCCGGTCAGTGGCGTCGAAAAGCTCTTTCAGACAGTCATCGCAGATACAGATATCGGGGGAGATTGGCTGGAAAGCGCTGGCGATCGCCGCAGAGGGGATGATCTCAAACTGCTCAAAGCCATTGGCCGGCTGCCAGCTAACCTCGAAGGTGTCGATGCGTGCCAGGGGAGGCAGCTCAGTCCGGAGCAAGGACGTGAACTGCTCCAGGGCTGCTGGCGCTCCATCCACCCGGATCTCGACTCCCGCCGAGGTATTCCGCACCCAGCCAGCCAGCCCCAGGCGCGCTGCCAGGCCGTATACAAAGGGCCGGAAACCGACTCCCTGGACGATTCCGCTGATCTGGATGCTTGCGCCCTGGCTGGTCATCGGTCAGGCAATCCTGGCTGCCTGGATCTTTTCCACCAGCCAGCCTGCCCAGGCTTCCAGTCCTTGACCGCTGGCACACGAAAGTGGGAACGTAACCAGTCCCGGGTTGAGAGCTTCGACCCCACGCCGGAAATAATCCATTCGGAACGGCACGTAGGGCAGCAGGTCGATTTTGTTGATGATCAGGGCATCCAGGCCGCGGTATATTCCCGGGTATTTATAGGGCTTGTCGTCGCCTTCGGGGATGGAGGCAATGAGCACATTGATATGCGTTCCCAGGCGAAAATCTGCTGTGCAGATCAAGTTGCCAACATTTTCGATGATCAGGCAGTCGAGCTGCTCCAGGTTAAACTGCGGCAGGGCAGCCTGGACCATACTGGCATCCAGGTGGCATTGCCCGCCGGTATTGATCTGGACGGCCGGCACGCCCAGGGCGCTGACTTTATCGGCGTCAATGGTGACTGCTGCAGTATCGCCTTCCAGGACAGCCAGGCGAGCCTGGCCTGTGAGGGCGGTGATCGTGCGCAGGATCAGGCTGGTTTTACCGGCGCCCGGCGAT
>JAJZSS010000308.1 GCA_021849525.1 Chloroflexota bacterium | reverse complement strand
GCCTATCCATCGCCGGGAGAAAATTCAGCAACAGCGACGGGCGTCGAAACATGCCCAGCGGGGAAATCTTCACCGGACCTGTGGAGGATTCAGCCAATGGCTGGATCCGTTTTACCTATCCGGCAATCTCCGGCGGGCGTGAGGTTGAAGGTGTCGAGCTCGAATTCAAAGAAGGTAAAGTGGTCAACGCCAAAGCCAGGAAGAACGAGGCCTATTTACTGGCGTTGTTGGACAGCGACGAAGGCTCGCGCTACCTGGGTGAGTTCGCCGTTGGCACCAATTACGGCATCCAGCGCTTCACCCGCAGTATCCTGTACGACGAAAAGATCGGCGGAAGCATCCACCTGGCGGTCGGCGCAGGCTATCCTGAGACCGGCAGCAAAAATAAATCCGCCCTGCATTGGGATTTCATTTGCGATATGCGCGATGGGAGCGAGATCCTGATCGATGGGGAGCTGTTCTATCGCAACGGAAAATTTGAAATCTAAGCTCTCGTGCTGCTGACGCTACCTGGATGCCAGGGTTACTGGGCTAATTTCACGACGGTAACCCCTTCCCCGCCTTCTTTATCACTGCCCCCCTCAAAAGAACGCACATGCGGGTGCCCGTGCAGCACCTGGCGCACCACTTCTCGCAGCCGTCCGGTCCCTTTACCGTGGATAATGCGGACAAACGGCAGGCCGGATAAGTAGGCCGCGTCCAGGTAGCGTTCCAGAGCATCCAGCGCTTCATCAGCACGCTGGCCGCGCAGATCGATTTCCATTCCCGGCGAGGCTGCCTGGAAGGAGGCTGCCGGGACAGGGGGAGAATCGCTGGCGGATGGCCTGGGCGTTGGAGCAGGCGCAGGTGCAGGCTGGTCAACCAGCGGGTTACCACCTGCAAGCTCCAGCTCTGCCAGGCGGGTGCGGATGCGCAGCATCCCCACCTGCACTTCAGCCTCTTCTTCGGTCAGAGCGGTAAGCACGCCTTGGGTATTCAGCGAGCGCACCCGCACTTTATCGCCCAGGCGCACCGCCCGCCGCTGTGGCAGTGCCACGTCGGGTGTCTTGCGCTCGACCGGTTTTTCGACTTTCACCTCAACCTTTTCGACCTGTTCCTCAATCGCCTGCAGCGCCTCTACGGGCTGGCGGGCGCGCGCCAGGCTGCGCCGTGCCTGGCGCAACTCTTCCTGGACCTCGTGCAGCTCGCTTTCCGCCTGGGTGCGGGCTTGCTCGATCACCTTGCGGCGTTCGTCATCAATCCCGTCCAGCCGGGTCACCAGCTCCGCTCGCAGGCTCTCCGCCTCCTGGCGGGCCTTGTCTGCGGCGGCGCGGGCCTGGCGGGCAAGGTCGCGCTGGCGGTGAATTTCATCCAGCAAGTCCTCGGCTCGCAAATCATCCGGGCTGATCTCACTGCGGGCGGCGGCGATGATCTCATCCGGCATCCCCAGGCGCTGGGCAATTGCCAGGGCATTCGAACGCCCCGGCAGCCCCACGGTGAGGTGGTAAGACGGGCGCAGGGTTTCAAGGTCAAATTCCACGCTGGCATTGACCACGCCGGGTGTGGAATGGGCAAATACTTTCAGCTCCGGGTGGTGGGTGGTCACCAGGGTGGTGATGCTCCGCCCCAGCACATGGGTCAGAATGGCGCGCGCCAGGGCAGCACCCTCCTGGGGATCGGTGCCGGCGCCCAATTCATCCAGGATCACCAGCGTGTGCGGATTGGCCTTCTCCAGGATGCGAATAATGTTGGTCACATGCCCGGAAAAGGTCGAGAGGGATTGCTCAATCGACTGCTCATCGCCGATATCGGCAAAAATATCCTCAAAACAGCTGATCTCCGAGCCAGAATGAGCGGGGATCAGCAGGCCAGTCTGGGCCATCAGGGCCAGCAGCCCTACGGTCTTCAAGGTCACCGTTTTACCGCCCGTATTCGGTCCGGTAATCACCAGGGCGTAAGTTTGTGGATCGAGTTCGACATCGATCGCAACCACGCTTTGGGGATCCAATAATGGGTGGCGAGCCTGTTCCAGGTGGATCACGCTGCCCGGAGGGCGGGTCTGGCCCGGCGCCGGCTTGCGCAGTGGAGGTGGAAATTCATGCAGGATGGGTTCGGTAGCCTGTAAATCATCGGCATACTTGGCGCGCGCCAGGATCATATCCAGCTCAGCAATACCATCCAGCATCCAGCGCAGCTCTTCCGCCTTCATCCCGATCTGCAGGGATAACTCGGCCAGAATCCGGCGCTCTTCATCCCGCTCAGCCAGCTGCAGCTCGCGATTCTGATTGTTCAGCTCCACCACAACCAGGGGCTCGACAAACAAGGTTGCCCCAGATGAGGATTGGTCATGGACGATCGAACGGAGGCGGCCTTTGAATTCTGCTCGCAGCGGCAGGACGTACCGCCCATCCCGCTGGGTGACCAGGGTATCCTGCAAGATCGGGGTATTCTTCGGATCGGTGACCATGCGCTGCAGTTTGCTCAGCAGGCGGTCGCGGGTCACACGTAAATCCCGGCGGATGGTCGCCAGTTTAGGCGAAGCATCGTCCAGGATATCGCCGCGCTCAGAAATCGCCTTGCTGATGGCATCCACAATCCCTGCCGGAGCAGGCAGGCGGCTGACAATCTCGGTGAGGTGTGGGTACTGAAAAGCAAGCCGCTCAAAGCGGCGCGCCAGGCCGCGCGCCGCGATCAGGGTAAATTTTACATCCAGCAGATCGACCGGCGCCAGCACCCCGCCGTGCGCCGCCAGGTCCACTGCAGCGCGGATGTCGCGGGCTCCGCCAATGCTCAGGTCGCTGTGGGTGACCAGCATCTGCACCGCTTCGCTGGTTTCAGCCAGGCGCCGGCGCGCTTCAAAGATATCCGCGGTGGGTCGTAAGGCGCGCGCTTTATCGGCTGAAACTGCAAAAGCTGTATAACCGGCCAGCCGATCCAGAATTTTAAAATATTCCAGGGTGGTGAGCGTTTTCGCGTCCATTAGATCGATGTCCTTCGAGTAAAACAGGTCGAGTTTACCATACAATTTCGTTAGGATGCCAGAAAAATAAATCAGATTGCATCATTATTGTAGAAGTGTTGCATTTGGCTATTGATTTTTCCGGGTGAACAGCCTATACTATGAATCAAATAGGAGGGCGCACCTCTCTTTAGAGTATGCCACCTCGACACTATTCAGGAGAGCGTGTGATGATCATTGGAGGAACCGTAAAAGGCCAGGGGCTGCTTGAGTACGCCATGATCATGATGTTAATAGCACTCATTGTCATTGTTATTTTGGCGCTGCTCGGACCTGCTATAGGGAATTTATACAGCCAGGTTGTGCCCCGAATTTAATGTATAATCTGACTATGCTCAAAATCTTCCACCCACCCCGTTAGACTCAATCGCCTGCTAACGCAGCACGCGCCCCGCCTCTTTCTTCTCGCTTCGATGCGGTTTACAGGGCAGGTTCCAGCCCTTACCCACCGGCCCACATCAGCAGAAAGAGGTGTATGTGTTTACCCGTTTCTTTTCCAAAATTTATTTGTTTAGCATCGCCCGCAGGGTCATTTCGGTGACTCTGGCGTTTTTGCTTATTGAGTTTTTCGATGAATTGAATTACGGCATCGAAGGAGCGGCCCTGCCGGTCATCCGGGATGATTTTGGATTGACCTATGCTCAAATTGGATTGCTGCTCGGCGCACCCCAGCTGATTGGCGCTTTCATTGAGCCGCTGCTCATGCTGCTGGGAGATACACGGCTGAGAAAGAGCCTGATCCAGAT
>JAJZSS010000307.1 GCA_021849525.1 Chloroflexota bacterium | reverse complement strand
GACCGTGGTCACCCGCAAGGCCTATGGCGGCGCGTACGACGTGATGAGCAGCAAGCATATCCGCGGCGACCTGAACCTGGCCTGGCCCACGGCGGAGATTGCAGTGATGGGGCCGGATGGAGCAGTCAATATCGTTTTCCGCAAGGAGCTGACGAAAGCCGAAGACCCGGAGGCGCGTAAAAAAGAGCTGGTGGATGAATACCGCACCAAGTTTGCCAACCCGTATGTGGCGGCTTCGCGGGGCTACATTGATAATGTGATCGAGCCGCGCGAGACGCGTCCCCGTCTGATCAACGCTCTGGAAATGCTGAGCAACAAGCGCGACGCCAATCCGCCCAAAAAGCACGGCGGGATCCCATTGTAGAGGCTGGAATGAGATTAACCGTCCAGGTAAAGAAGGAGCAGCTTATCGCCAGCCTGGTGGATGTGCGCCGCCAGATCCTGGAGGCTGCCAGCGCACTGCCAGTGGAGAAACGCAGTCAGGCTTATCTGGGTGAGTGGGATATCTTTGCACTGCTGGCGCACCTGGCCGGATGGGATCATACCAACCTGCAGGCTATTGAACAAATCCAGGCCAGCCAGGTGCCTGGGTTTTACCAGTATATCGGCCGTGACTGGCGCGAGTACAATGCCTATCTGGTAGCTACCTACCGCCTGGATGATCTGGATGCGCTGGTGGATTCTGTGCGCTCGGCGCAGCAAGAGCTTCTGGCGCGGGTTGTTGAGCTGCCGCCCGTCGAGCTTTACCGGGATCGCGATATCCGCTTCAGAGGTTATAAAATCACGGTGGCTCGCCTGCTGGAAGCTGAGCTCAAAGACGAGCGGGTCCATCTTGCCCAGCTCGAAGCGTTTGCCGCCGGTTGAATATAGCTATGGCTGAGAGATTTGTTTCGCTGAATGGTCGCACGATCTATGTAGAAGATCAGGGTCCACCCGGCGGCCCGGTTGTGCTGCTGCTGCATCATGGGCTGGGTGCTGTACGCGCCTGGAAAGCCCAGATCCCTGTCCTGGTGGCACGCGGCTGGCGGGTGGTCGCCTACGATCGCTGGGGGTATGGGAAATCCGATCCCCGGCCTCGCCTGGACCTGCCTGATTTCGCCGCCGACGTGGCCGACCTGGAGCAGTTGATTGCGAACCTTAATCTTGATAAGCTGGCACTGGTCGGGCACAGCGACGGCGGAAAGATTGCCATGCTCTATTCTTTGCGCCATCCCGAGCGGGTAACCCGAATGCTGCTGGCATCGACCCATATCTATATCGAAGAAAAGATGGGAGTTGGGATCCAGGGGGTGCGCCAGGATTACACCCGGGACGCCGATTTCCGCGGCAAGATGCACAGAGTGCATGGTGAGAAAGCGGACCAGGTTTTCGAGAACTGGTTTGAAGGCTGGCTGGCGGTTGGCAACCAGCCGGGTGAGGAGTGGGATATGCGTCCCGCGATTTCCAGGATTGCCTGCCCGGTGCTGGTACTGCAGGGGCTGGAAGATGAACATGCCACCTCCCAGCATGCCCGGGATTTGGCAGCAGCAATCCCCGGCGCGCAGCTGAGGCTGGTCCCTGGGGCGGGGCATATGCTCCCCCAGGAGGCGGAAGAGGTATTCAATGCCGCAATGCTGGCATTCCTGGAAGCAGACAATGAGTTATCTCCCAGGCTTAATGGAGGTCAGTGATGTTCAAGAAGGTAGTGGTAGCGAATCGAGGAGAGATTGCAGTGCGCATCCTGCGGGCCTGCCGCGAGCTGGGCATCCAGACGGTGGCAGTGTACTCCGATGCTGATCGCCAGGCGCTGCATGTGCGCTATGCCGATGAGGCGTATCGCCTGGGTCCGGCGCCATCCCGTGAGTCTTACCTGCGCGGGGATAAGATCATCGAGGTTGCACTTCGGAGCGGCGCTGGAGCGATCCATCCCGGATATGGATTTCTGGCGGAGCGCGCCGATTTTGCCCAGGCCTGCCTGGATGCCGGGCTGGCTTTTATAGGTCCAAAACCCTCGGCGATTGCGGCGATGGGCGACAAAGCGGTGGCGCGCAATACCGTCTCGGCGGCGGGAATTCCCGTGGTGCCGGGCACCGAAGGCGAAGGCTCGCTGCACGATGAAGATTTAGTCCGCCTGGCCCCACAAATTGGCTTCCCGCTGCTGATCAAGGCGACGGCCGGGGGCGGCGGCAAGGGGATGCGCGAAGTCCACAGCCTGGAAGAAATGCCGGGCTTGCTGCATGCTGCCCGGCGCGAAGCTGAAGCCTCCTTCGGGGATGGGAATGTCTATCTGGAGAAGCTGGTGGAGGGCGCGCGCCATATCGAATTCCAGATCCTGGCGGATACGCATGGCTCGGTCATCCACCTGGGAGAGCGAGAATGTTCGCTGCAGCGCCGCCACCAGAAGCTGCTGGAAGAATCGCCTTCCCCGTTTGTCGGCGACGATGAAGAATTACGCCAGCGCATGGGTCTGGTAGCGGTGCGGGCGGCCCAGGCGGTGGAGTATGTCAACGCCGGTACGATTGAATTTCTGGTGGATAAAGAAAAGAATTTCTATTTCCTGGAGATGAACACGCGCTTGCAGGTGGAGCATCCGGTCACCGAGATGGTGACCGGGGTGGATATCGTCAAGGAGCAGATCCGCGTCGCCCGCGGGCGCCAGCTGCGTTATAGCCAGTCCGACATTCGGCTGAACGGCTGGGCGATCGAATGCCGGGTGAATGCCGAAGATCCTTTTAATAATTTCTTGCCATCCACCGGGCGGATCACGCACAGCCTGATGCCCACCGGTCCTGGCGTGCGCGTCGATAGCGGCGTATACCCCGGGTTTGAAGTATCTCCCTACTACGATGCGTTGATCTCGAAGCTGATCGTGTGGGGCGAGACCCGCGCCGAAGCCATCCTGCGTATGCGGCGCTCACTGGAAGAATATAAAATTGCCGGTGTGCGTACCAATATCCCCTTCCACCAGAAACTGATGGACTCCACCCGTTTTATGGGCGGGCAGTTCGACACCCGCTTTGTCGAAGAGCGATTTTCGATGGAAGCGGTTGAAGAAGGGAAAAGCGCCCCGGTCGATATTGCGGCGATTCTGGCGACCCTGGTTGCACACCGCCAGACCCAACGCGCTGCCCAGATCGTGCAGCGCGGCGAGCGCGATACCAGCAACTGGAAATGGCTGAGCCGCTGGGAGCGGCTGCAGAGATAGCCGTGGCTGTAAGCTAAATGTGGCAGCGCCAGGCAGTTTCTCAGAAAAGAGCAGATGATGAAATATATTACGATGGTAGGTGACCAGGAATTCCAGATTGAGATTGTGGATGAGCGCCATGTCAGCCTGAATGGGACGCTTTATGAGGTGGATTTTGATTCCGTCAGCGGTGAGCCGGTTGTTTCTTTGCTGGTAGATGGTAAGTCATACGAGGCGTATGTCTATGAGGACGAACAGGGTTTGCAGGTGCTGCTGCACGGGCGCATGTTTCCGGTGCTGGTCGAGGATGAACGCGAGAAGCGCCTGCGGGCAGCGGCTGGCAGCCGGATTGCGGAGCGCGGCGATTTTCACCTGCGGTCGCCGATGCCCGGCCTGGTGATCGCACTGCCGGTCGGGGAAGGGCAGGAAGTGCAAAAGGGGGAGGTGCTGGTGGTGTTAGAATCGATGAAGATGCAAAACGAGCTCAGAGCGCCCCGCGCCGGTATAATCTCACGGCTGCGCGTCAAGCCTGGCGACAGCGTGGACCAACACCAGACGCTGTTAACCGTCAGCTAAGCCTGAA
>JAJZSS010000306.1 GCA_021849525.1 Chloroflexota bacterium | reverse complement strand
CTCACGCCTAAGCGCTTTTACCTCCACCTGGATACCCATGCGCACCGCAAAGCGCACCAGGCTCTCCTGTAGCTCAGCATCCTGCTCGGGGTTTTTCCAATCGGGTGGCTCAGGCAAGGGCTCGCCGTCCGTCTGGCTGATGTCGAAGACATACACCACCTTGAAGCCGACTAACTTTTCTCTTTCTTCCCCATCCACATCGATGATCTTGCTGATGATCGGGGCCAGGACGGGGACGCCAGTAGCAATCCATTTGAACCGCAGTGATGTTACGGTAAGAATCCAATTGCAAATGGTTGCAAATGAAACCAGCCCTGGAGCAACCCGAATCCATTCAGACCCCCACATATATGCACTTAAACCACAGAAACCCCCATATCTGGGGGTTTACAGGTGGGCGGAATAGGGCTCGAACCTACGACCTCTTCTGTGTAAGAGAAGCGCTCTGACCGACTGAGCTACCCGCCCGTGGACAAAATTATACCAAAGATTTTCAATCCATGACTGTTAAACAAATTTAGAGGTCAATGCTGCCTATCTCGCTGATTACATGTAAAATTAGTGGGTACTGCAAACATGGCCGGAGGCGAGATGGCTGTACCGATCCTGTCGATTATCGGCAAATCAAGGTCCGGGAAAACGACCCTGATTGAAAAATTGATCCCAGCTCTAAAGGCAAAAGGATACAGGGTGGGAACGATCAAGCACCATTCTCACCCCGGTTTCGAGATCGATTTTCCCCGAAAGGATACCTGGCGGCATGCTCAGGCAGGCAGCGACCATGTGGTGATTGCCGCGCCCGACAAGATCGCTTCAATCCGCATCCTTGAGCAGGAATTATCCATTGAGGCGATCGCAGCAACGATGGATGACGTGGACATTATTCTGACGGATGGATTCAAAAGCGCCATGAAACCGGCCATCGAGGTGATCCGCGCCGAAACCGGGCTGGACCAGATTGGCGATCCTGGACAGGCGCTGGTGATTGCCACTGATACCCCCCTCGATTACCCAATTGATCAAGTCAATATCAATGATATCCCGGCAGTCATCGCAATCATTGAAACGCATTTTCTCCGTAGATAACCAATCAGGATCAAGATGCAATAAGAATTTAACCAATCTCAACTGGAGAAAATTTGCTGACATTGGCAACAAAAGCACTTAGAATTGCATTTGCAATCAAAATATGATAAACTATATCAAACTGGAATCTGTGGTGTAATTAGCAATTATAACCAATCCGATCGTCTCGATCAGGAGGAAAATCATGTCCTACGAAGAGCGCATCCGCCGTGAGCGGCCGAATATGTCGAAAAGTTTTGCCAAGTTGGGTGACTTTCTTCTAGATTCTTATGTTGAAGCCGCTTTCATGACCGCCAGTGAGCTGGCTCAAAATCTCAATCTGGATGCCGCAACGGTAGTTCGTTTTTCCCAGCACCTGGGTTATTCTGGTTTTCCTAAGCTGCAACGCGAGATTCGCCAACGCGTCAAAAACGATCTCCTGATCCGCCCAAAACAGGCGACCGATCCAGATACGGTCACCGGCATCGTCTCGAATGCCATGACCGAAGTCATTCTGGGCATGGACCAGACTCGAATATCTCTGGACAATGAAGCGATGGATAAGCTGGTCGATGCCCTTGGTCAGGCGCGCCGGATTGTGGTCCTTGCCGAGGGTCCTGCCCAACCTACCGCTTACAGTCTGGTGCTTTTCCTCGAGCAGGGTGGGTTTCCGATATATATCGCCCGAGCAGGGATTACCGATCTGGCCCGGACTGTTAATATCGCCCACGCACAGGATCTGATGCTGGCTGTCGAAGTTGCCGGCCAGGCTCCCTATATTGCGCGGGCGATGGGTGAGGCGCAAAAACGCGGCATTCAAACTGCTGCGATCATTGGATCGGCCTCGTTAGCCTCTGCCCGCTATGCGGATATCGTCCTGGCTGCCCAGGCTCATCCTTCCGTGGGCGTGCGCCTGGTTGCGATCGAAGCCATTGTTTATGCACTGGCTCAAGTGCTGCATTGGAAATTCGCCGAGCGCTTCATGGGAACTGAACAAGCGATTTCCGACCTCTCCGAGAAAATCCAACAACCGCTGGATTGAGCCAGCTATCGTTGCTTGTGATTCAGCCTGAATAGCTATGCGCATCATCCGGTACCAATATCGCCAGGAATCTCCCCGTTTCGGCTGGGTGCTTAATGACACGGTCGGACCTATCGAAGGTTCTATCTTCGAGGACTTCCGCCGCATGGAAGCTTCCCTGCCACTCACCAGTGTGCGCCTGTTGGCTCCTGTCGAGCCATCCAAGATCATCTGCATCGGGCGCAATTACGTCGCCCATGCCCGAGAGCAGAACGTTGAAGTCCCCGATGTACCCCTGCTATTTCTAAAACCCCCCAGCTCATTGATCGGACCTGGTGAAAAAATTCTGCTCCCCCCACAGTCCAGCCAGGTAGAACACGAAGGTGAGCTGGTCGTTGTTATCGGTCAGCGCGGACGGTGGATCCAACCCGAAGATGCCCAGCGGTATATCCTGGGTTACACCGCCGGCAACGATGTGACTGCCCGTGACCTGCAGCGCAAAGACGGTCAGTGGACCCGCGGTAAAGGCTTTGATACCTTTTGCCCGCTGGGTCCGTGGATCGAAACTGATTTTGCGGACGCCGATGCGATAGTATCCTGCCATGTCAATGGTGAGATGCGCCAAATGGCCTCGACCCGGGATATGGTTTTTTCTGTTAAGCAGCTAATCGCCTATATTTCATCGGTCATGACCCTGGAGCCTGGTGACCTGATTTTCACCGGGACACCAGCTGGGATTGGTCCACTCCAGGATGGTGACCAGGTTACTGTGACGGTCGAAGGGATTGGAGCCTTAACCAATCCGGTTGGGCTCGAATTCTCGGCCTGATAAAACCATGCAACCCGATATCCGTTCCGCGATTCTGACAGCAACGATTATCGCACTCGTTGCAGCAGCCTTCAGCCTGTGGCAAGGGATTCGCAATATCCAAAAGGCTCGCCAGCTGCCTTTCTTCCGGATGCGGCGTGAAACCAGTTTGCGCGGCTGGCGGCTTCTGGGCTGGGCAGTTTTTCTACCTCTTTTGGCCTATCTGCTCAACAATCAATTTGAATCGATGATCTATCGCTTCTATCCGCCCACCCCGACTGTCACCATCACGCCGACGGTTACCCTCACGCCAACGATCTCCCTGACACCTACGAGTACCCTTACGCCAACCATCACTCTCACCCCCTCGGTTTCCGATACCCCGACGATCACGCCGACACCATTTGTACCCCTGGCGATCCAGGCGCGTTTTGAGAGCACAGTCACCCCCAATCCGCAGGCGATCTTCAGCGAATTACAATTTACCGATGGGTTGGATTCACTGTACCGGCCGATTAATCCGGGTACGGAATTCCAGAATCCAATCGACCATATGTATGCGGTATTCAGCTACGATGGGATGGTTGCAGGTTCACAATGGTCCGCACTCTGGATACGCAACGGTGAATTGGTCCACTTTGAAACAAAACCCTGGGATGGCGGCACCGGGGGGCTGGGTTATACGGATTGGCAGCCCGATCCTTCAGAGTGGCACCCAGGCACGTATGAAGTACAGTTATTTGCCGGATTAGAATTCAAGCGCTCAGGATTTTTCACGGTCGTCGGCGAACCTCCAACGCCTCGCCCTACCGAAACGTCAACCGCGACCCCAACTGCCACCCGTACCCCTACCCCCACGCGCACGCTTGTCCCCACCTC
>JAJZSS010000305.1 GCA_021849525.1 Chloroflexota bacterium | reverse complement strand
AGTGACTATCGTTGCCCATAAAAACCGAGATCTTGAACTCAAAATTGATCCCCAGCTTGTATAGCATATACCCCACCAGCACTGTTCCCGCATTGGTATTCAGCACCTGGCTGATGCCATATTCGGTGATGTAGTACAACAGCTCATCTGCCCATTTCAGAGGGTAATCATTGGGTTGGCCAATTCCACCAAAATAACCGGTAATGGTTGCCGGGCCGTTCAAATGGATATTCGATCCGTCCGTTCCCTTGGTGTCCAGGGTCTCTACGCATGAAGCGCCGATGATCTGCATCGCAGCGATAAACGCCGGCAAATCTCCATCTTTTTCCTGCTCCTTCATCTTGCGCACCCGGATAAAGCGGCCCGGCAGCAGGGATTCTTCATCAATTGCCCGCTGGGCGGAATGGATCAGGAAGGGGAAATACTGGGCCGCACTGACTTCCAGTGTGATCGCTTTCTCTGGTGCAAATTCCATATCATCGGCTTGAGCACCCAGGATCTTTCGCCGGTAGTCCTGGACGCTGATGAAATGTTGTAGGTCACGCTGTTCTTCCAGCCACTTAAGATCATCCAGATAGTGCGGGGCAGTTGCGGCGACACGCGCATAGAGGGCCGGCAGCTGGCGGGCAGCTTCCGCCTTCCGGTTGATCTCCTCGGGAGTGCCATACTTCGCCACCACTTTCAATAGGTCTTCTACGACCTGCATCCCTTCACTCCCCAGGACGGAATTGATCGCATCCAGGCGGGCATGAGGAATTTGCAACCGGTCGCGTAAATTATTTTCCATCATCGCTCCTTTGCTTTGGCTCGATCACTAATCCAGCAATTTCACCAATTCGTCATATTCGTCATCATTCATCCCGAAATAATTTTCCGGCTGTGGGAAGGTTTTATTGCTGACTTCTTCGACATAAGCCTTCAAGCCGTTCAGGATCACTTCCCCGGCGTTGCCAAACACTTTTGCCATTCGCGGTTTGAACCGCGGGTACAGACCAAACATATCATGATAAATCAACAGCTGCCCATGAGCATCTGTCCCCGAGCCCAGGCTCATGATGAAGCATTTTTCCGCCCGCTCGGTGATCAGCTTGCACAGTCGATCCGGGACCATCTCCAGCAGGATGGCGTACACCCCGGCTTCTTCGAGGGCTTTGGCATCGTCCACAATCTTCTTGGCCTGCAGTGCGCCTTTGCCCTGCACCCGGTAGCCGCCCAGGGCGCTGACGGATTGAGGTGTCAATCCCAGGTGGCCCATAATTGGGATCCCCGCCCCGACGATACCGCGCACCCGGTCGACCATCTCCGTCCCGCCTTCCAGCTTTACTCCATCACAGCCGGCTTCGGCCATGAAACGCCCGGCGTTGCGGATCGCCGTCTCGACGCTCGGCTGGTAGCTCATGTAAGGCATATCGCCGATCAGGAAGACTTTGGGAGCACCGCGCCGCACAGCCTGGGTATGGCGGATCATATCGTCCATGGTCACTGGCAGGGTGCTCTCGTACCCCAGCATGGTCATCCCCAGGCTGTCACCCACCAGGATCATATCGATCCCGGCCTGCTCCTGCAGATATGCCGTCGGGTAGTCATAGCAGGTCAGCCAGGTGATCGGCTGACCGTCGGCAGCCTTCTTGAAGAGCATCGGCAGGGTCGTTTTCTTACGTTCAGTCATATTGCATCTCCTTCACTCTTTTCCAATTTGTCCCGTTTACCCGATGGACAGACTTTCAACCGCAGCGGGCTTCGGCTATTCGGCCAGCAGCCCGGCTTCGCGCACGATGCGCGGCACGATTTCTTCCCAGCCCACCGCCATCAGGTGGATGCCGTTGATCCCTTGTTTGGCTTTTACTTGCTCAATCAACTCCAGTGCAATTTGCACGCCTTCTTCCTCTGCCCCATCGCCGGCTTTCTCCAGGCGCTGGATTAATTTCTGAGGAATAAAGACGCCGGGTATCTCCTCATCCATCCGCCGGGCGATTTTGACATTTTTCAACGAGGTAATGCCCACCAGGATATACACTTTGTCCAGGATATCCCGTTTCGCCAGCTCGTTCAGCCAGAGCTCCAGTCCATCCGGGTCGAAGACCAGGTTGGTCTGGAAGAACTGCGCCCCGGCATTGACCTTCTTATGCTCGCGCAGCGCCTGGAAGCGCGGCTCAGAGGCAAACGGCGCGGCGGCGGCACCCAGGAAATACTGGGGTGGGAATTTCATCTCACGCCCATCCAGGTATTTGCCTTCATCCCGCATCCGCCGCAAGATCCACAGCATCTGGATCGAATCAATATCCACAATATCCATCCGGCTGCGGGGTCCCGGCGCCATTTTGGGGCTGTCGCCCGATAGGCACAGGATATTGCGGATGCCCAGGCCATTCGCCCCCAGCACTTCCGACTGCAGGCTGGTGCGGTTGCGGTCGCGGGCGGCTATCTGCATCACCGGCTCGGCGCCCTGCTCCAGGCAAATCGTGGAGCACGCCCAGGACGACATCCGGGGTGTGGCGGAAGGAGAATCGGTGAAATTGATCGCGGTCACGTACGGCCTGACCAGGTCGATATTGCTTTTTAATTTCTTGATCGCTGAGGTCAGCGGTGGGGAGACTTCTGCCGTGACCACAAACTCACCGGCTTTGAGCCGCTGCTCCAGCTCGGAGACCGGCTCAGCATACGCTGGCGGGTGGTATTCAGAATCGCCCTGCCACCAATCTGGCTGGCGCACCGGGCGGAAGATGGCATCCCAGGTCGCGGCGCGCTCAGCAGGCTGGCGATCCACCAGCCCACGTAAGACATTGCCCGTTCCCAGTTTTTTGACCTGTGAAATCACGTCCCCCCAGGTCTCGCCGCCAACTTTATCCCAATCCAGCGGCGGCATTACTTCAAGCAGCTTTTCTTCACGCCCCATTCGGAATGCCCGCTCGTAGATTTTGAACCACATGCACGGGCGAGTTTCGTCGACATAGCAGTGTTCCATCGAGCCCCCACACGGCCCATTGCGGATGCCTTTGGGACATTCCATCGGGCAGATGAACGCCGTCTCTTGCAGCAGGCAGTTCCCGCACATCCGGCAGCCGAAGAGCGGTCCCTTGACCAGTTTTTCGATGCTTTCCAGGATTTTCAGACCAAAGGTTTCTTTTTTGAAGGGGCTGTAAGCCGGCTGCCACCGGCGCCCAGGGGTAAAGCCTGGCATGTTCGACCTCTTAATGATGTTGGTGCAGAATGTATGTCCTAACCACTATAACAAAACCGCCCAGGGCTTACAAGTGACAAATATTATGTTTTTAAGCGACGTTCTTAAAACTTATCCACATTTTTCATAAGATTTACCCGATTATTGTGAAGCTGGATGTGTATAAAGGGTATAATGAATTGATCAACCCGAATCCTCCCGTGGGGCGCAGCCCGATTGAGAGATTACCGATGCGCACCGCTCGATGGATGATCTACGGGGCTACTGGTTACACAGGTCGTCTGATAGCTCAGGAAGCAGTTTCCCGTGGACACCATCCAGTTCTGGCAGCTCGCAATAAGTTAAAACTCGTTCAGCTGGCAGACCAGCTGGGTCTTGATCATCTTGTCTTGAGCCTGGCGCAGCCCCGGGTGCTGGCGGAAAACCTGGAGCACTTTCAGCTCGTGCTGAATGCTGCCGGTCCGTTTGCCGTCACCGGTCGCCCGGTGCTGGAAGCCTGCTTACTTACCCAGACCCATTATATCGACATCAATGGTGAAATCCCGTTCCTGGAGTATGTCCTAAACCAGAACCAGGCCGCCCAACGGCGGGAGATCTG
>JAJZSS010000304.1 GCA_021849525.1 Chloroflexota bacterium | reverse complement strand
CAAGCTCGAGCAGGTGGTTCTCGGGGGAGAGCAGGGTGGGGGAAGAGGTTGGCATGGAGGATATGCTACTGAGGATTGGGATGGCTGTCAAGCTCTTGCCTTTCCTCCGACCTGCACTGTGTGGTATATTATTTACAGCGAACGATGCTTCGGATCGTTCGCTGCAAACAAAATAACTCCAGCAGGTAGAAAATGAAAAATATTGCATTCTGGATCGCGGTTGCGGCGGCGATCTTTTTCGGAGCGAGCACCCCACTCAGCAAACCCCTGTTAGATAACTTTACATCCTATCAATTAGCCGGCGTCCTGTACCTGGGGGCTTGCGTGGGCGTGCTGCCCCTGCTGATCTGGGAGCGGAAATTGATCGCTCCCTGGCGGATGGACCGGAAAAACTTCCTGCTGCTGCTCGGGTCGGTGGTTTTTGGAGGGATGCTGGGACCGCTGGCGCTGCTGGCAGGGCTGCGCATGGCTTCGGCAGCTTCGGTTTCGATGTGGCTCAACCTGGAGGTGGTGGCAACCGCGGTGCTGGGGCACCTGGTTTTTAAAGATCATCTGTCGCGCAGGGGTTGGCTGGCGGTAGGGGGAATCCTGCTGGCGGCGGTTATTCTGGCCGGGGCGGAGGGGCAGGCAGGTGTGGGGGCCGGTTTGATGGTGGCGCTGGCGTGCCTGGCCTGGGGATTGGATAACCATTTCACAGCGCTGATCGATGGCATCACACCGGCGCAGTCGACCTTCTGGAAAGGACTGGTTGCCGGGGGAGTAAACTTAACGATTGGCCTGAGCCTGGCGCCGATTACTGGCACAGGCTGGCATCTGCTCGGTGGGTTGGGGCTGGGCGTATTCGCCTATGGGTTGAGCATCGTGCTGTATATCGCCTCTGCCCAGCAGCTGGGGGCCACGCGCAGCCAATTGATTTTTTCCAGCGCGCCATTCTGGGGAGTGCTGCTTTCCGCGGCAGTCCTCTCCGAAGCGATCACAATCCAGCAGGGCGCAGCGGGTTTGTTGTTCCTGGCTTCGATCTGGCTGCTGACGAACGAGCAGCATGCCCACGACCACGTGCACGCAGCCATGTGCCACGAACACCCGCACGATCATCACGATGAGCACCACCAGCACCATCCGGGGGAGCCGGCTGAGGGCTGGCATGTCCATACTCACGAGCACCTGGAGATCAACCATAATCACTGCCATCAGCCGGATCTGCACCACCGTCACGGACATACCGAGTTGTACGGCGAAACTAGCCCGATGAAAGAATTATAATTGCGAGCAAAGGCCGGATTATGCGTATAATCATGTGAAGTGATTCCAGGGAGGTGACTGATGAGCATACATATTGGCGCACAGGCGGGGGAGATTGCCCCAGCGATTCTGCTGCCGGGCGATCCACTGCGGGCGCGGTTTATTGCGGAGCGGTTTCTAGACAATGCGATCTGTTTCAACCAGGTGCGGGGGATGCTGGGGTATACCGGCTATTACAGGGGGAAGCGGGTCTCGGTGATGGGGACCGGGATGGGGATTCCCAGCCAGGCGATCTATGTGAATGAATTAATCCGGGAGTATGGGGTGAAAACGCTGATCCGGGTGGGGACGTGCGGGGCGCTGCGGGCGGAGCTGAAGCTGGGGGATATCGTGCTGGCGCTGACGGCTTCGACCAATTCGCAGATCAACAAGCTGCGCTTCGGGGGGATGGATTACGCGCCGGCGGCGAGCTTCGGGCTGCTGCTGAAGGCGTACGAGACGGCGAAGCGGCGCGGGATCCCGGTGGCGGTGGGGGGGATTTATTCCAGCGATACATTCTATAACGATGATCCGGACTGGTGGAAGCTGTGGGCGGCGTATGGGGCGCTGGTGTGCGAGATGGAGACGAATGCGCTGTATACGCTGGCGGCGAAATACCAGGTGGAGGCGCTGTCGATCCTGACGGTGAGTGACAATGTGGTGACGGGGGAGGAAGCGACGGCGGAGATGAGGGAGAGGAGTTTTCCGCAGATGGCGGAGATTGCGTTGGAGGTTGCGCCGTAGGAGGAGGGGGAGGATTCTCTCGCAGAGAGCGCAGGGGGCGCAGAGAAGAGCTTTGATTTGATATGGATAGCCAGGATTGGCTGGATGGGGCGGGATTTTCAGAGTAATTGAGGTTGAGTCTCAGGTTGGTGAGTAGAAACCGAGTTTTGAAGAAAAAACTCGGTTTTCAAGAGAGGTAGGGCGCAGTGGTTCAACGCTGCGCCTTTAATTTTTTCGCGGGGGGCGCAGAGAAGAGGTTTGATTTGATATGGATAGCCAGGGTTGGCTGGATGGAGCGGGATTTTCAGAAGAATTGGAGATCGAGTCTCAGGTTGGTGAGTAGAAACCGAGTTTTGAAGAAAAAACTCGGTTTTCAAGAGAGGTGGGGCGCACAGAAGATGTTTGGATAGATGTGGATGGATAATTACTGAACGGAGGAGAAGACCGGACAGGTTTTAATAATTTCTGGGCGGGAAGGTTTGAATTCCCGTTCAAGGAACCTGGAGCGAATAGGTTATACGGAAACCTGTACGGTCGGATTAACCCTTCACATAGGAGTATTTGGCGGCGATGAGACCGTCGCGGATGAGGAAGAGGTCGATGCCGCGGATGTGGCCGCTGGAGCCTTCCAGGCCGGTCCAACGGTAGGTCCACTGCTGGACGCCATAAGTGGGGGTGGTGAGCAGGCGCTCGATCTCGATGTATGAGGAGGTTGAGTCGCGGAAGAACTGCTCCCAGTAAGCAGCGACGGCGGCGAGGCCGGAGAAGCGTTCGCCGTCGGGCGGCGGATAGGTGTTCTCGAAGATAGTATCGGGGGTGAGCAGGCTGCGCATGGTGGGCAGGTCCCGGTTGTTGAGAGCGTCGTTGAAGCGGGTCAACAGGCTTGTAACAGGGGGAAAGTCGTCCAATCCAGTATCCATCGGCACCTCCAAAATTATTCAGCTTCGATATAATGAAAAAACCCTGATCAGGGTAACCCTGCCTGGCGAGTAAAGTTGCGCCAGCGAGGGAACGATCCGAGCCAACATCGAGGCGCAATGAAGATTTCATCCCATCTGAAGGCAGTGCTGACGGCCTTGTTTGTGACGGTATTGTGGTCGAGCTCGTGGGTGCTGATCAAGTTCGGACTGGAGGACATTCCGCCGCTGCCGTTTGCCGGGATGCGCTACACGCTGGCATTCCTGTGCCTGCTGCCGTTTGCGGCGCGGGCGGGGGCGCTGGGCGAGCTACGGCAGGCCACACGGCGCACCTGGCTGGGGTTGATCGGGCTGGGGCTGCTGCTGTACGCGGTGGCGCAGGGGGCGATGTATGTGGCGCTGAACCATTTACCGGCGGTCTCGGTGAGCCTGATGCTGAGCTTCACGGCGGTGCTGGTGACGCTGCTGGGGATCGCCCTGCTGGGTGAGCGCCCGAGCCTGTGGCAGTGGATGGGAACGGTTTTTTATCTGAGCGGGGTGGTGGTGTATTTTTACCCGCTGGAGATCCCGCAGGCGGGCTGGCTGGGGCTGGGGGCGGCGCTGGGGGGGATGCTGGCGAATTCGATCGCGACGGTGATGGGGCGGGGGGTGAACCGGAGCGGGAAGCTGAGCCCGCTGGCGGTGACCACGGCGAGCATGGGGATCGGGTCGCTGGTTTTGCTGGGGGGCGGGGTGGCGGTGCAAGGCGTGCCGGGAGTACACGGCGTGCCGGGAGTACACGGCGTGCCGGGAGTACACGGCGTGCCGGCGCTGAGCCTGGAGAACTGGACGGCGGTCGGCTGGCTGGCGGTGGTGAACAGCG
>JAJZSS010000303.1 GCA_021849525.1 Chloroflexota bacterium | reverse complement strand
CCCGAAAATGCCGATGGCAGGCTGGAGGACTCCCGGCCCCAGATCGGCGACGTTGTCGAATACCAGTGTGCCGTCGCCTGGGACCGACTGGATCCCCGGCGCGCCCTGGACGTAGACCCATATCGGAGAACTCGTCCAGTTGGAGACTTCTACCGTCACCGAGCCCTTGGGCAGATCCGCGAGCCCGGCGCAGGCCGGTGCGTTGGTGACCCGCCGGTAGCCGCCGCCATCGAAGCCGATGGCGTAGACGTCGCTCTGGAACCACGAACACGTCTCCTCGTGGTCGCTGGAGAAAACCAGCTCGCGGCCGTCGGGCCGCCAGTCCAGATCCCACACCCCCCACGGGCCGGGCGCACGGGGCGTGTTCCAGAGCACCCGGTCGCCGCTGCCGTCAGGCGAGATGAGGTGGATATCCTGGGTCGAAGGGCGCACGTAAGCGATGACCCCCGGGTCTTCCGCGGCAGCCACCGCCCCACCGCTGCCCTCCCCAACCGAAGCTTCAGCCAGGAAACCGTCGTTAATTGCCAGCAGCAGGAGCAGGATAACGATTACCAGGATGCGGATAAGTTCTGAGAAAAATTTGTTGGTTTTCATGAGATTTACTCCTCACAGGATATTTTCCTACCCACGATTAAACCCAAAAAACCCCTTCACTTGGGGTGGGTGAGGTAACCCACCGCTAACCCGGGACTGACACAAAACGACCTGGTTTGGAGCAGTGGAGAATATTCTTTATGAAAAAATTCATTAATTTGATTTCGAAAATTAATAATCCTATAATGGGAGTATTATCGCAAACTGAATGATCTGGTTCGCTCCAATCAGGGTTAATGATCACAAAAACTGCCCAGAGGAAGTTCCTGGCCAACGCTGAAGAAGAGATTCCCCTCTATTTCAACGAGTGGCTGAAACACCGCCGCCAGGAAATCGATCTGACCCAGGACCAGCTGGCAAAGCGCGCCTGCTGCAGTGTTTCCGCGATCCGCAAGATCGAAATGGGGGAGCGCCGCCCATCCCGGCAGCTCGCCGGGCTGCTGGCCAAAGCCCTGGAAATCCCAGCTGAATCGCAGGCAACCTTCATTAAAGTAGCCCGGGGTGAGCTCAGCGGAGATTGGCTGCACTCCCTTGCTTTTGTTCCCACTTCGCAGCTGCCCGCAAAGCCTGCTCCACATGCCGGAAATCTGCCCAGGAATCCGACCCCTTTTATCGGGCGCGAGCCTGAGCTCACCGCGCTTGAAGAGCTGCTGAATGATCCAAACTGCTCCCTGCTCACGATTGCCGGTCCGGGTGGGATTGGGAAAACCCGGCTGGCGATCGAGGCTGCCCAGCTTTCCGAGGCGTTTTTCCTGGATGGGGCCTGGTTCGTCCCCCTCGCGGCGCTGAATTCGCCGCTCCAGATCCTCCCGGCGATCGCCAGTGCGCTCGAGTTCAAGTTTCAAGATCCCTCCAATCCGCAGGCGGAGCTGCTCCGGTATCTGGCCTCCAAACAGGCGCTGCTGGTCCTGGATAACGCCGAGCACCTGCTGGAGGGTGTGGACCTGTTCAGCGAAATTTTGAAGAACTGCCGCCAAATAAAACTGCTGGTGACGACCCGCGAGCGATTGAACCTGATGAGCGAATGGGTGTTTGAGCTCCACGGGCTGCCGGTACCCCCCAACGACCAGGTGGAGCAGTTCGAAGCGTTCAGCTCGGTGGCGCTGTTTTTACTAAGCGCCCGGCGGGTACAGGCTGGCTTCGAGATTAAGGAGGCGGAGCGGGGGTGGGTGCTCCAGATATGTAAGCTCCTGGAAGGTATGCCGCTGGGGATTGAGTTATCGGCTGCCTGGGTGGGGCTGCTGTCTTGCAAAGAAATCGCACAGGAGATTCAACGTAATTTTGATTTCCTCTCCGCTTCCTTGCGCGATCTGCCCGAACGCCATCGCAGCCTGCGGGCAACCCTCGATCATTCCTGGAAACTGCTGAATGACGAAGAGAGAGTGGTGCTCAGCCGCCTGGCGGTGTTCCCCAGTAACTTCAGCCTGGAAGCAGCCCAGGAGATCTGTGGGGCAAGTTTGTCCGTCCTGGCTTCTTTGAAAAATAAAAGTCTCCTGTACCGGAGCGATCAAGAGTTTTACAGCCTGCATGAGATCATCCGCCAGTATGCCGGGCTTAAGCTGAGCCAGAATCCCGCTGAAGAGGAGCAGGTAAGAGACCGGCATGCCGTCTTTTATGTTCAGCTTCTCTGCCAATGGGAGCAGGCGCTGCAAAGCTCCCGGCAGCTGGAAACCTTCAACGAGATGGCCCTGGTGATCGACGATCTTTCCCAGGCCTGGCTCCGGTTGGTGACCAGCTGCCGCCCCAATCGCGAGGGGAATACCCGCTTCTGCGCCGATTTACTCCACAGCGCCTTGTTCTCCATCAGCCTGTTTTATGAACAGCGCTGCCGGAGCCGGGAAGCGATCCCATTATTCCAGGAATCGGTCGCATATTTGGAGCAGGTTCAGCCTGAATTTGCCGGAACCGATGATGCCTCCCCCTTTATTTCGGTTCTGGGCCACATCACCGGTTACCTGGCTCTGCACCACTACTATATCTCCGGGTATGATGAGATGAGTGGATATTATTTTGAAGCGCTCCAGTTGTTGGATGAAAGCAACTCCAGGGTAGAAAAAGCTCAGGTTCAGGTCATGCTGGCGACCTTCCTGGCAGTGAATGGTCAATTAAATGACTGCGTAGCCCTTCTGGTGCGATCGCGACAGGTTTTTCGGGAGCAGGGTGTGAAGTGGTGGTACGCATTGTCCACTGTCAACCTCGGAGTACACTCCATCCATCTAGGCAATCTTCAGGAGTGCGAAGCCTTACTGCAGGAGGGATTTCAGTTGGTCGAGCCGGGAGATTTACGGACTGAGCTGCCGCTGCGGAATGGCTTTGCGCTGGTCAAGTTTTTAAAAGGCGATTATGATCGGGCAGAGAAATGGATGCAGGAAAACCTGCAGCTCAGTTATCTGTTTGGTAACTTTCGCCATACGGCTTCGATATTAAGTGACCTGGGAAGGGTCGCGCTGGCTACCGGGAAGATAGAGCTGGCCATAGAGTACTGCCAGAAGAGTATCCAGCTCCTGGCTGAATTTGGAGAAAGGCGTGACCTGGCAACCTACCAGCTCTATTTAGGGAGCTGTTACACGGCAAAATCTGATTTTCAGGCCGCTCATGATCAATTCCTGCAGGTGATCACGAGCAGCCATGCGTCGGTCAGTCTCGCCCAGGTGTACTGGGCTTTGTTGTGGACTGCCAGGAACTATCACACCGCAGGTCAGACTGAAAAGGCGCTGGAAATTTCTCTGCTCCTCACGCATTGTCCGACCGAATACGAAAGACTTGAAGGTGAAAGGAATCAATTGCTGGCAGATCTGCATGCCGCGCTGCCAGCAGAGCAGGTAGCAGCCGTAATCAAGCGCCTGGATGGCCGGCTCTCACCCGAGCGGGCCGGGGTGGATGCCCTGGCAGCGGCGGTGGCGTTGGTGAGCGGATGACCTTCGCCGGGCAGCTGGATCAGCCGCCTTCTTGATACAGATACAGGTCAATCCGCAGGGGGCGGCTCTCAGTATCACTGATATCGCTGCCGGATCGATCAACGATGAAATATCCCCAGCCCCGGTTCAAAAGCGGGCTGGAATGATCCTGGATGGTCGCCGCAGGAAGCGGCGCAGGACGAGGCGCCCCTGCGAGTACGACTTGTCGGTCGTCGTGACCTCGTCGGGCATGCTCTCGAGCTCGTAGTCGGCCTCGAGCACCTTCTCGAGCTGGGCGGGGTTGT
>JAJZSS010000302.1:1380-3823 GCA_021849525.1 Chloroflexota bacterium | reverse complement strand
CTTTGCCGGCGTGCGAGTGCGCGTCCACCAGGATCTTGCCAGGATTGAGGCAGACCCCAATGAATTTGCGGTTCTCCTCGCCCAACGCGAGCAAATCACCGTGGTTCTGCGCCAGCTGGGTTATCACTATGTCGCCCTCGATCTGGTTGGTTACCGGACGGGCAGCATGAATGCGACCCTGGGAGCCGATCTGACCAGTTACCCTGCCGCATCTACACATCCAGATCAGGAAGGGAATGATCATGCCTGAGCTAATCATCGATACCCACGTGCACCCCAAAATGGGAGCAACCGCGTTGTTGGCGGAAATGGATAGCGCCGGCGTCCAACGTTCGGTTTTACTGGCAGTGGATACAAACCCGGACGATCTCCGCGATCCAGAGACTCTGCGGCAAACACGCTTTCGCTTTTTTAAGACCCCCGATGCCAAACGGATATTGTGGTCTGAAGTCGAAGCCACGATGCTGCAGAAGCTCACCCCCAAAGTAACCAACCAGGTTGTGGCAGACCTGGTTGCGGGTCACCCGGATCGCTTCATCGGCCTGGGCTCGATCAACCTGAGCAAAGACGCCAGTTATGTAGAATCCAAATTAGAAGAAATCGAACGCCTCGGCTTACGCGGGATCAAACTTCTCCCCTTTTCACAATTTTTCGATCCCGCCGAAAGTGAAAATTTCCTGCGGGTATGTGACTGGTGTCAACAAACTGGACAGGTAATCTTGATCCATACCGGCTGCGGCGCGCCCCCCTGGGATGCAAGAGCTTTCTCCCTCGATGCCAACCCGGATAAGCTCCGCTCGGCCTTGGAGCGATATCCCGAGACGCCGATCATCCTGGCTCACCTGGGCAGTTACAGTAAGGATGAGCCCGGGATCTGGTTTGAGGAAGCCTGCCGCCTGGGAGCGGATTACCCCAATGTCTGGGGGGATCTGGCAGCGGTCGCATGGCTGGTAGAGCGGGAATGGCGTATTGATCGTATGCGCACGACGATCGGCTTCAAACGGATCCTGTTCGCCTCCGATTACCCCGCGGTTGCCAATCAGGTGAGTATCGGCTATATGATCAACCTGGTACGCGAAAATCCATTTTTAGCTGAAGAAGAAAAACTGGATATTCTGGGTCGCAATGCAGCTCGGTTATTTAAAATAGAATAAAGCTGGCTTAATTGATCAGGGTGCGCGGCCGGTACTGTAACGCCTCTGCCAGGTTCTGCGGCTGGATCGTATCGCTTGCCGCCAGATCGGCGATGGTGCGTGCCAGCTTCAACACCCGGTGATAAGCCCGTGCTGAAAGTTGGAGCTGGCGCATGGCGCTGCGCACCAGGGCATTCCCCGTCTCGTCCAGCCCGCAGAATTGGCGCACTTCGGCCGGGCGCATATCCGCGTTGCAGGTGATATCACTGCCCTCAAACCGCAGGCGCTGCCGCTCGCGAGCCGCTTCTACTCGCGCCTGGATCACCGCACTCGGCTCGCCCAGCCTCTGGTCGCTCAACTTCTCGTAATCTACCCGTGGGACTTCGATATGGATATCGATCCGGTCGAGCAAAGGGCCGGAAATCCGCTTTTGATATTTCGTGATGGTTCCGGGAGCGCAGGTGCACGGTTTGACAGGATCGCCATAATAGCCACATGGACAGGGATTCATCGCGGCTACCAGCTGGAAATTGGCGGGGAAGGAAAGCGAGCCCTGCGCCCTGCTGATCGTCACCAGCTTGTCTTCCATTGGCTGGCGCAGCACTTCCAGGACCCGCTGCCCAAACTCAGGCAGCTCATCCAGGAATAAGACCCCGCGGTGCGCCAGGCTGATCTCCCCTGGGCGCGGCCAGTTGCCGCCCCCAACCAGCCCGGCATGCGAGATGGTATGGTGCGGAGAGCGGAAAGGCCGGGTGCGGATTAATGGCACATCCGCCGGCAGTTGGTCTGCGACGGAATAGATGCGGGTCACATCCAGCGCCTCGTCCAGGCTGATGCGCGGCAGGATGCCTGGCAGGGCGCGCGCCATGAGGGTCTTCCCCGATCCAGGCGAGCCGGACATGATTACATTATGCGAGCCAGCTGCCGCGACTTCCAGAGCGCGCTTGACATGTTCCTGGCCTTTGATTTCCTGGAAGTCGGTCAGCGCGCCGCCGATCTCAGCATCCTGGACGGTCGGCGGCTGTGGAGTGATCAGGCGCTGACCCGACAGGTGAAGGTAAAGGTCTTCCAGTGAATTAACCGGGATCACTTCCAGATCCGGCACCAGGGCCGCCTCTGAAGCATCGCATTCAGGGACAAATATTTGCTGGAAGCCTTCCTGGCGCGCCATCGCCGCCATGGGCAGCACCCCACGGGTATGGCGAACTTTCCCGTCCAGCGCCAGCTCCCCGATCACCAGCGAGCTGGTAACAGCCTGCTGGGGCACCAGATGGTTCATGATCAGCACCCCCAACGCAATTGAAAGGTTG
>JAJZSS010000302.1:0-1370 GCA_021849525.1 Chloroflexota bacterium | reverse complement strand
TGGCAGGTCGTATGCCGGGCCTTCTTTGCGCACAGAGGCAGGCGCCAGATTAACGACAATCGGGGTACGCGGGTAAGGCAGGTTAGCGTTTTTGATGGCAGCGTGGACGCGCTCGCGGCTCTCCTGTACTGCGGTGTCGGGCAAGCCAACGATAGTCATCTTTGGCAGCCCCTGACCGATGTCTACCTCGACATCAACGATAACCCCCTCTAATCCGATCACAGCGCACGAAAAGACGCGGGAATGCATGGGTTTAGTTTAATGGAGTGCTGAAAATTGTCAATGGCAGCAGGTCGAGTCGGACCGATCAGTTCTGTAAAGCCTTGCTCGCAGATTATTTGAGCAAATCCTTACGGATATACAGCTTGAGCTGGTCTTCCCGCTCCAGAACAGGAAAATAGCCTTCTTGAATGAAAGCCTCCACCTGGTTAAACTGAAACCGCCCCAGCAAAATTTGTTCCGGCTCCAGCTCCTGGATCGTTGCCAAAATTTCGGTTTCATCGAGATCGCCTGCCGCCAGGCGTTTCCAGGAGATCACTGCCAGGCCAGGCGGCGTCAGCAGGCCGGCCTGGAATGCAGGCAAGCCCCGACCAGGAAAATCGAGCCTGCCTGTTGGAGTGGATAGGTGTTTCGGGATTGCTTGGAGATGGATCCAAAGGTTTAGCAGCCATGGTTGCTCAGATAAGTGTAGGTTTTTCCTGCCTAGATGTCAATGACCAGGATCGCCATTCTTAACCTCTCTGATCAGAAACAACGGCTGTGGTAAGATAAATTCAACTCACGGATACTCCTAACGATTGAATCTACCAGCAGGCCAGTATGGAAACTGATCCCGAAATCTACCAATCCCCGTTTTCCTGGCGTTATGGCAGCCCGGAAATGCGTCAGCTTTGGAGCGAGACTTCCAAGCGCCGGATCTGGCGTCAGATCTGGGTCGTTCTCGCCCAGGTCCAGGCTGAATATGGCCTGGTAACCAGCGACCAGCTGGCTGACTTGCGCCAGGCAGAGTCCACAATCGACATACCCAGGGCCCTGGAAATCGAAACCGAGATCCAGCACGACCTGATGGCCGAGCTGCGTACCTTTGCTGAGCAAGCACCCCTGGGTGGCAGCCGCCTGCACCTTGGCGCGACTTCGATGGATATCGAAGATAACGCCGATGCACTGCGGCTGGGTCAGGCGCTTGACTTAATCCTGGCGCAGTTGCGTCAGGTATTACTAACTTTTGTGGAAAAGATTGAAGCCTGGGCGGAATTGCCGGTCATGGCTTTTACGCACCTACAGCCAGCCGAGCCAACCACTTTGGGTTACCGGATGGCCGGGTATGCCCAGGATTTATGGGAAGATTATCAGGCAATTTCTCAGGCTCG